>CALPMA020000048.1 GCA_943324545.2 Chitinophaga pinensis | reverse complement strand
TTGTTTCAATAAGTGGTATTTTAATTTTCGCCATATCTAATGAAGATAAAAACAAAATTACCCATGAAGGAACTGCTTTTTATTTTCCAACTGCTGTTGATTTTGCTGGTGAAAAAATGCCCTTGGAATTACCAGATGTTAAAGAGCGTTTTGACAGAGAATTATTAGTAAATGCCAACTTACATGCGTCAACAATATTGATAATTAAAAGGGCGAATAGAGCTTTTAAGGTCATTGAACCCATATTAGAAAAAAATGGTATTCCTAATGATTTTAAGTATTTAGCCGTAATTGAAAGTTCATTAATCAATGCCGTTTCGCCATCAGGAGCAAAAGGAGTTTGGCAATTTATGCCGGCTACAGCAAAGGAAATTGGTATGGAAGTTAACGAATGCGTGGATGAGAGATATCATTTGGAAAAATCAACTGAAGCTGCTTGTAAATTTTTGTTGGCAGCCAAGGAAAAATTTGGTTCTTGGACTTTAGCTGCGGCTGCTTATAATGGAGGAATTACTGGGGTGAATAAGCAAATTGAGCTTCAAAAAGTTTTCAATTATTATGATTTGTTATTGAATGATGAAACATCAAGATATGTATTTAGAATTTTAGCCTTAAAAGAAATTATGAAAGCGCCAGATAAATTTGGTTTTACTGTTCCAAATCAAGATTTGTATGAATTGTATCCTACTCGTAAATTAGAAATTGACAGTACGGTTACTAATCTAGCCGATTTTGCAATTCGTCAAGGGGTTAATTATAAGATTTTGAAATTATACAATCCTTGGTTGAGAGATAGTAAATTAGAAAATAAAACGAAAAAAAAATATTTAATAGAACTGCCTAAATAAATACTATTTTTTATTTAGGTTTAGTAAATAATTAAACACTTTGTCGGTAGGCATTCCCATTACATTTGCATAGGAACCTTCAATTTTTGAAACGCCAATAAAACCAATCCATTCCTGAATTCCGTAGGCTCCAGCCTTGTCAAAGGGCTGGTAATTATTTAAATAATAATGAATGCATTCATCACTTAAAACAGAAAAAGTAACTTTTGTAATTTCATTTAAAACAGTGCTATTTTTTTTTGTTTTGAAGCATACAGATGTAATCACTTCATGTGTTTCATTGGACAGCATTTTTAACATTCTAAATGCATCATCATAGTCTTTTGGTTTCCCTAAAGCTATGTTATGGTGCCAAACAATAGTGTCACTTGTTACTAAAATTTCATTTTCATTTATTTCCCCTTCAAATGCATTTGCTTTAAGCAAGGCTAAATAGTTTGTAATTTCTTGGGCTTCTAAATGATCGGGATAAATCTCTTCGATTTCTTTTAATTTTATTTCGAAATCTAAATCTAAATCTTTGAAAAATTGTTGTCTTCTTGGAGAACCTGATGCTAAAATTATCTTATAATTTTTCAGAATTTCTTTAAGCATTGTGTTTTATGTTTAAGCTAATAATTAAAATAGATAGGTAGGTTAGAAGTAATATCCACTTCAAAATAATAATTAAATGAAGAAATTCTTTTGACTCCTTTGAGATTAGAATTTTAGAAGAAAAATAGATTAGAGGACTTACAATAAATATCAATCCATACATTGAACTATAGATCAAATTTGCATCAAAAATGTAAGTCTTGAGATAATATAGCACACTCAATATTGGAATAATACTAATTGCAAATACTAATTTTTTTGCATTGGAAATACCAATTAAAATTGGTAGAGTTCGTAATCCTTGTAGGGCATCACCTTTACTATTTTCAATGTCTGCAACTATTTCAATAAGCAAAGAAATAAAAAATGTAAAAATGGCATAATCCAATAGAATACTAAAATGCAATCCCATTACTGCTCTATTAGCTTCAAAGGTTGCGGGTAATAAATCGAAAAGTCCAATAATTAATAGGTAAATAGAATTAATTAATGCAATTATAATATTTCCAATCAAAAGGCTATTTTTCATAGTTGAAGCATGAAAATAGAGAGTTGAAGCTATTAGAATAAATAAAATTGCAAAATTTGGTTTCTGAATTATATTGGATAAATAAAATCCAATTGAAACTCCAATAAATGTAAATGCTGCATATAAATTATAAGCAGTATTTTCAGAAATAAATTTGCCTACCACTTGAAATTTTGGTTTGTTTTCTATATCTGAATCTTGTTGAAAAATAGCATTTATAATTGCTCCTCCAGCAACTAAACAAATTGTTGAAAGAACCAATAAAAGATATTGCCATTCGTTAAGAGATAAGGGAATATTTTGAAGGTTTAAAAATCCGAATCTAAAAATTAATTGCATAAAGGCAACAACCAATAAATGTCGATAACGAATAAGTTTTAAATAATTTATCATTGCTATTTTAAAATTTTAATCGTGCTTGCCATTATAATAAAGATGCCATTTTCCTTGAACTTTCATCACTTGTTCAATCACATCTCGAACAGCGCCTTTTCCTCCATTTATGTGAGAAATATAATTCGAAATCGACTTTATTTCGGGTGCAGCATCTTGAGGACAAGTTGGCAATCCTACTAATTTCATTACATGAAAATCGGGTATATCGTCACCCATATAAAGTACCTTTTCAGGTGAAATAGAATATAATTCACAATATTCTTTAAATGTTTCCACTTTGTCTGGTGAACCTAAATAAATATCTGTAATTCCGAGATTTTTCAATCGGACTCGGACTCCTTCATTGCTTCCTCCAGAAATAATACACACATTATAGCCACTTTCAATAGCTGCTTTCATTGCATATCCGTCGCGAATATTCATTTTTCGAAGCATTTCTCCAGTTGGGGATATATTTACGGAACCATCAGTAAGAACTCCGTCTACATCGAAAACGAATGTGGTAATATCATTCATTATTTCTTTATAACTTTTTGCCATTATTTTGAATAGATTGGGTTAATAGTTTATAAATGTTTTTTTGATTTTCATTAGTTAAGAACGCCAAATGGGAATTAATAGTTTCCTTATCATTTCTAATTGCAGGTCCTGTTTGCGCGTCTAACGGCGATAATCGTGTTATTTTTTCTGCAGTTTCCTTAATTAAAGGTAATACTATTTCAAAAGGGATTTTATTTTCTATACAAATATCATTTCCGATTTTGTAAAGATTATTGGTAAAATTATTCACAAAAACAGCCGCTACATGCAATGCTATTCGCTGTTCAGAATTGATTTCATATACCGATTCAGAAATTGAATTTGCCACTTTTATTAAAAGTTCTAAATCAGCTGTGTTTTCACATTCTATGCAAATGGGAATTGTATTAAAATCTAATTCTACATTTTTTGAAAATGTTTGCAAGGGATAAAAAACACCTTTTCTGTTGTTTGGATTTATTGCTTCTATAGAAACTGCTCCTGAGGTATGTACAACCAATTTATTTTTAAATGGTATTTTATCAGAAACTTCAGCTATCGCACTATCTGAAACTGCAATAAGGTAGATGTCGGCTTCTTTTAAATTGTCCCAATCAGAACAAATGATATTGGAATCCAATAGATTTGAAAGTGCCGTTTTTTGTCTTGAAAAAACAGTTGTAATTTGTATTTCAGCACCTTCGTAAATAGATTTTTGAAAAGCTACAATTAAATGTTGAGCCACATTTCCAGATCCGATAATACCAATTTTTATCATTTTGCTAAATTATTCATTTTTTTTAAACTACATCCTATTAATAATTTAAAAAACATCACTTAAAAAATACTTAAATTAGAGTTCATAACTAAGAATTTAACAAATTTGAATTACTTTTGTAGCGCTTTTAAAATAACACCACTTGTCTAATGGATAAAAAAATACTTTCTTTTTTGTTTTCTACGCGTTTAATGGCTTTTTTATTTTTGTCATTTGCAATTGCAATGATTTGTGGGACTTTTATTGAAAGTAAATACAATACTGATACTGCAAGAATTTGGATTTATAATGCGTGGTGGTTTGAAGCAATTATGGGATTTTTCCTTGTAAATTTTGCTGGAAATATTAAAAGATACCAACTTTTACGCAAAGAGAAATGGGCGACTTTATTACTTCACATTTCTTTTATTTTCACTCTTTCAGGAGCATTTATAACCCGTTACATAAGCTATGAAGGCGTAATGCCAATTCGTGAAGGCGCTTCGGAAAATCAGTTTTATTCTGATAAAATGTTTTTAACTGTTTTTGTTGATGGTGATTTCCAAGGACAAATGAGAAGACGTGTTTTTGAAAAATCTTTATTGTTATCGCCTGTCACCAATAATAATTTTAGCATTTCAAATAATTTTGCCGATACTCAATTTGAAATTTCCTATAAAGATTATTTATTGGATGCCACTAAAACGATTAAACCAGATCCGAAAGGAGATTTGTATCTTAAAATGGTAGAATCGGGAGATGGAACTCGTCATGAGCATTATTTGAAAGAAGGAGAAGTTCAGAATATTCACAATATGCTTTTCTCCTTAAATAAATTTGTAAAAGGGGCTACCAATATTACTATAAATGAAAATTTATCTACAATTCAAACTCCATTTGAAGGTCAATTTATGAGAATGGCAGATCAATTTAAAGGAAGAGTTACGAAAGATTCTGTTCAGTCATTAATGATGCGTTCCTTATATAATGTAGGTGGAACACAATTTGTTTTTCCAGATCCTGCAGCCAAAGGTTCTATATCTTATGTTGCCAAAAACAATTATAAAGCAAAAACTCATGAAGACGCATTAATTCTAAATTTAAAATCCGAAGGACAAAACAAGGAAGTTACTTTATTAGGCACAAAAGGTTCGATAGGGGAGTCGCAAGTGGTTAAAATTGGAAAATTGGAATATACTTTTTTCTTTGGTAGCAAAGCCTATATCCTGCCGTTTAATATTAAACTGAACGATTTTAAAGCACTTAAATACCCTGGAACAGAGAAAAGTTACTCTGCTTTTGAAAGCGATGTAACTGTTTTAGATGGTAAATCTAAATTTGATGCTAAAATTTACATGAATCATATTTTAGATCATCAAGGATATCGTTTTTTCCAATCTTCATTTGATCCCGATGAAAAAGGAACTGTTTTATCTGTAAATCACGATTTTTGGGGAACTTTGATAACTTATATTGGGTATTTTATGTTGTTTTTTGGAATGATGGCAATTCTATTTACTAAACATTCCCGTTTTGCTGATTTAAAAAGAAAATTGGAAGTGGTAAAAACCAAGAAATCAAAATTGGTCGCGATACTTTTATTGCTGTTGAGTTTCAATTCGTATTCACAACACCAACAGAAAAATTTAACAGTAAAACAAATAGATTCATTGTTGTTAAAATTCAAGGTTTCTGAAGCACATGCCGCTAAATTTGGCCGATTAGTAATTCAAGATGCTGGCGGTAGAATGAAACCATTAAATACATTCTCTTCAGAATTATTGCGAAAAGTGAGTCATAAAGATACCTACAACGGAATGAATTCTGACCAAGTATTTCTTTCAATGACACAATTCCCAACGGCTTGGTATGAAATCCCGTTGATTTATATAAAATCTGGAAACGACAGTATTAGAAAAATTATAGGTATCGAAAAGTCGGCTCAATACGCTCCTTTTATTGCGTTTTTTGATAAAAAAGGAAATTATAAATTGTCACCTTATTTAGATGAAGCCTATAAATCGGCCAATCCAAATAATTTTGAAAAAGATTTCGTGGAAACTGATAAAAAGGTAAATTTATTAAATCAAGCAACTTCGGGAAGTATCCTTCGAATTTTTCCAATTCCAAATGATGAAAATAACAAATGGGTTTCTCATTTAGAGTTAAGTCACGCTGGTTTAAAAGGAATGGATTCTATTTTTGCTTCTCAAATAGTGCCCTTGTATATTAATTCTTTACAAAACGCGGCGCTTTCAAATAAATATAAAGACGTTGATTTTTATTTAAATGGTATAAAAAAATACCAACGGAAATTTGGTATTAAAGTAATACCTTCAGAGGATAAAATCACCGCTGAAATAATTTATAACAAATATGATATTTTCAAAAAGTTGTTTTACTTGTATATGACAGCCGGATTTTTAATGTTACTTTTTACCATCTTAAAAATATTTAAAGACAATAAGTTTAATAGAGTTTCTGTTAATTTAATGCACTTTTTTATTGCGGTTTTATTTGGTTTGCACACATTAGGATTAATTGCAAGATGGTATATTTCTGGTCATGCACCATGGAGTAATGCATATGAATCAATAATATATGTAGGATGGGCTACCATGTTTTTCGGATTGGCATTTGATATAAAATCGAAGTTGACTGTAGCGTCTTCAGCATTTGTGGCTTCAATGATTTTAATGGCTGCTTATATGAATTGGATTGATCCTGAAATTGCAAATCTTCAACCTGTATTAAATTCCTATTGGTTGATGATTCATGTTGCCGTTATTGTTGCTAGTTACGGGCCATTTGCTTTAGGAATGATCTTAGGTTTTGTGTCTTTATTACTTATTTTCTTTACTAATGATAAAAATAAAGAAGTTATGGCATTAAACGTTAAAGAAATTACCTATATTAATGAAATGGCGCTAACCATAGGTTTAATAATGCTAACCATTGGAAACTTTTTAGGAGGGCAGTGGGCTAATGAAAGTTGGGGACGTTATTGGGGTTGGGACCCAAAAGAAACATGGGCTTTAATTAGTATTATGATTTATGCATTTGTAATTCATTCCCGTTTCGTTCCCCTTTTCCGAGGGAAATGGGTTTTTAATTTGATGAGTATGTTTGCCTTTATCTCTATATTATTTACCTATTATGGAGTAAATTTTCACTTGGTAGGATTACATTCTTATGCTAGTGGTGAAGCAACTTCTTTAGATTGGATTTGGCAATCTTTATTAGTCATTTCTTTAATCGGAATGATAACTTATTCTAAATATAAAAAGTACTATAAATAAAATAGATTTTTAATTTTATGAGCCCGACTTTATGTCGGTCTTTTTTTATTGACAATTATCAACCAAAAAAAAATTTTTGACCAGAAAATAAAAAAGGATTAGTTGTTAACAAATATTTATGTATTTTTGTTTTGTAATATAATTACCAATTTAGCCTAAAGCCCTCATTATGAAAGCATTAACTATAATTAAAATAACATTAGTCTCGACATTTTTGTTAATAACTAGTACTTTTTTTTCAAATACAATTGAAAATAACAAAAATAACAATGATTATTATTATAAAGTAATAAAAAATATTACTACTGGAACTGGAAACGACCCTTTTGAGGTAAAAAAAGTCGTTGCTGTGCCTTCAATTACTTCTCACCCAGTAAGTATTACAAAGTGTACCGGTGATACTGCAACTTTTACAGTTGCCGCTACCGGTTCAGGAACATTAACTTATTCTTGGAAAAGAAATGGAGTAACATTATCAGATGGAGGCCGAGTAAGTGGAGCTAATACTGCAACATTAAGTATATCAAGTGTTACGAGTACAGATGCAGATTCCTACACTTGTGATATTACAGATACTGGTGGAACAACCCCTTCAAATAGTGCAACATTAACGGTTAATACTCTTCCATCATTAACAAAATCTGGACCTACAGCAATCTGTTTAGGTCAGTCGGCTATATTGTCAATTTCGGGGGCTAACTCCTATTTATGGAGTAATAACGATTCTTCCAGTTCAATTACTGTATTTCCGACTTCACCTACAAGCTACACAGTTACCGGTACTGATGGCAATGGATGTACAAAAACAGAAACATTTACAGTACAAATAAATCCATTACCAACAATTTTAATTACAGGAAATACTACTATTTGCAACCAAACATCTACCACATTAACAGCCACAGGTGCGTCTACTTATACTTGGAGCAATAGCTTGCCAAGTACGTCAAGTGTGCTTGTAAATCCTGTAACAAATACTACATATACCGCAACAGGAACAGATGGTAATGGTTGTGTAAATTTTAAAACACAACTGGTAACCGTTAATGCTATTCCTTCAGCTACAGTTACTTCAACTTCACCAATTTGTTCAGGAAATATTGCCAATTTTCAAATATCAGGAACACCAAATGCAACAGTTACTTATAGAATAGGTACCGGATCGAATTCAACAGTTGTATTAGATAGTACTGGAAGTGTAGCTGTTTCTATTCCAGGAGCGACATCCAATCAAACCTTAAATTTAGTTTCAGTTACTTTATTAGGTTGTCAAAATACTACATTTACTCCAGCTTCCGCTACAGCTACAGTGGTTGTGAATCCTATACCATCAACACCAGGAACTTCGGCAATCAACTATTGTCAAAATCAGACAGCAAGTCCGGTAACTGCAACTGGAAGTAACCTAAAATGGTATTCTACTGCTTCTGGTGGTTCAGCTTTAACACCTGTTCCTACGCCAAGTACTGCTTCAGTTGGAACTACCACACCTTATTATGTTAGCCAAACTGTAAGTGGTTGTGAAAGTTTAAGAGCACCGTTTACAGTTATTGTAAATTCTTTACCTTCAATTAATGCTGGTGCAGATCAAACAATATGTTTAGGCAGTCCAGTTACATTATCAGCAAGTGGTGCTAATACCATTACATGGAGTAATGGAAGCGCTAATAACAGTTCTATTACGCCATCCACCACTGCAACTTATACTGCTTCCGGAACAGACGCCAATGGATGTTTTAATACAGATCAAGTTACCATTACTGTGAATCCAATTCCAGCTAATCCTAGTGTAACTAATTTAACCTATTGTCAAAACCAAATTCCAAGTCCTTTAAGCGCCGTTGGTAGTTCACTTACGTGGTATACCGCTTCAACTGGAGGAGCAGGAAATAGTAATGCACCAACTCCAATTACAACTTCTGTTGGTACTACATCTTATTTTGTAAGCCAAAAAATAGATGGTTGTGAAAGTGGAAGAGCTCAAATTTCGGTTACAGTAAATTCATTACCAATACTATCTATTGCCGGAAATTCAACAATCTGTGCTAATAGCAATGCTACACTTACTGCATCTGGAGCAAGTGGATCTTATACTTGGGGCAATGGACTTGGATCATCAAACCCAATAACAGTTAACCCAGCCAATACAACTATATACACGGTTAGTGGACAAGGAGCAAATGGCTGTACTGGAACTTCATCATTTACTGTTACTGTAAATTCACTTCCTACAATTAGTGGAGGGGGTAACCAAACTATTTGTGCAGGTGGCAGTGTAACACTTTCCGGATCGGGAGGATCACCAGGCTCTTATACTTGGAATAATTCTGTATCTAATGGTTCAACAATTACTCCAACAGCAACTACAACTTATATAGTTACTGGACAAGGAGCAAATGGATGTCCAAATACCGCTTCGGTTCTGGTTACTGTAAACAACAATCCAGCTACACCAGTAGCAAATCTTACTCAACCAACTTGTACTTCTAGTACAGGTTCTATTCAATTTACTGGCTTACCAAGTTCAGGAAGTTGGACTCTAAATCCAGGATCTATTAATGGATCAGGATCAACTTGGTTATTAAATAGTCTTTCACCTGGTGTATATAATTATACAGTAAGAGACCTTAATTTATGTTCTTCTACAATTCCTAGTGTAACCATTGACTCTGCACCATTTATTCCTGGAGCACCATCTGCAGTTGCGCAATCGTTTATGGCTTCTGATAACAAAACAGTTGGTAATTTATCTATATCTGGTTCAGGAACTCCAGTTTGGTACTCAAATGCTAGTTTGGGATCTCCGCTTTCAAACAATACTCCTTTAAATACAGGGACCTATTATGCTGCCCAAATTGTAAATGTATGTGAAAGTGCTGCCAGAACAGCTGTTTCAGTTACTGTCAA
Organism: Chitinophaga pinensis; assembly: GCA_943324545.2. GTDB lineage: Bacteria > Bacteroidota > Bacteroidia > Flavobacteriales > Flavobacteriaceae > Flavobacterium. Next base: position 4,545 of record CALPMA020000048.1, on the reverse strand, counting down.
TGCTAATTCAGTTGGAGGAACTGTTACAGGGGGCGGTTTAGTTTGTTTTGGAGCTAATTCAACCACATTAACATTAATTGGAAATACTGGAAATATTGTTAAATGGCAGAGTGCTAGCGATATTAATTTTACTTCAAATGTAAATGATATTGCTAATACAAGTACCACTTTTACAGCAACTAATTTAATTACACCTTTATATTATAGAGCGGTAGTGCAAAGTGGAAGTTCAACTTCTAATTCCTCTTCTGCCTATATTGATATTATTCCTCAAAGCGTTGGAGGTACTATAACTTCCCCATCTTCATCAGTATGTTCAGGACAACCTAGTGGATTGTTAACGCTTAACGGACATGTTGGAAATATAATTAGATGGGAGACATCTATCAATGCTAGCAGTTGGACTTCAATTTCTAATACTAATTCAACCTACATTTCTGGCGCATTAACCCAAACTACTTATTTTAGAGCTGTTGTACAAAATTCAGGATGTGCTATTGTAAATTCACCTAACTTTACTGTCAGCATAAATTCAGCTCCATCAATTTCTGGTACACTAGCTGCCTGTATTGGAAATACGGTTATATTAACAGGATCATCAACTCCTTCTGCAACTCCTTGGCAATCGTTACATCCTAATATTGCTACAGTTTCTTCAACCGGACTTGTAACAGCCGTTTCACAAGGTACAGCTGTAATCACTTATACTAATAATAATGGATGTACTGCTAATGTTAGCTTTGTTGTATTTCAATCACCTTCTTTAATAGTTACCAATCCGGCACCTGTTTGTAGTCCAAACACTGTAAATCTTACGTCTGCCAATGTTACTTCAGGTTCTACATCAGGTTTATCGTATGCCTATTATTCAACTTCATCAGGTTCGGTTTCCTTAGGTAATCCATCTGCAGTTGTAAATTCAGGTACTTATTATATTAAAGGAACCAATTCAAATGGTTGTTCAACACCAATTATTCCTGTTAATGTTTTAATAAATTCGTTGCCAAATTACACCATTAATTCTAATACTAATAATTCAATTTGTGCAGGTCAAAGTACTACACTTACTTCTACCAATGCTACAACCTATTCATGGAACAGTGGACTTGGAACTAATAATTCAATTACTGTAACTCCAACATCAAATACTACTTATTCTGTAATAGGAACTGATGCTAATGGCTGTTCAGGTACTGCAAATTATACTGTATTTGTAAACCCAATTCCAAATATAAATGCAGGAACTGATAGAAGCATTTGTGTAGGAAGTACTTTATCTCTTACTGGAACGGGAGCCGGCCCAGGTGGTACTTACATCTGGAATGAGGGTGTAACCAATGGGACAACTTTTACCCCTTTATCAACTACTACCTATTTATTAACTGGAACAGATAATAACGGTTGTTCTAATACCGATAGTGTATTTATTACCGTAAATAGTATTCCAACAACCCCTACAATCAATGTAATACAGCCAAATTGTGCCTCAGCATTAGCAACGATCGAATTTTCTGGTTTGCCAGCCTCAGGAACCTGGACTATAAATCCTGGTGCATACATTGGTACAGGTTCAACATTTACTTTAAATAATCAGCCTGCTGGAACCTATAACTTTACAGTTAAAGAAGCCAACTTGTGTACCTCTGCAGTAAATAGTAAAACGGTACAAGCTGCACCAACAGTTCCTAGTATACCAGTGGTTGGAACAAGAATTCAACCAAGTTGTTTGAATCCAAATGGAAGTGTAACTTTAAGTGGATTACCTACAGGAAGTTGGACTATTACAAAATTACCTGGCGGACAAACCTATTCAGCTTCTGGAAGTTCGTTAGTAATTAATGATTTAACTCCTGGAAGTTTTACTTTTTCAGTTTCTAATGGAACTTGTAGCTCTGGAGTAACATCTACTGTAGTAATTGATCCAATTCCAACGCAAAACACTCCTCAAGTTGGTACAATAGTTCAACCAACATGTTCATTAGCTACCGGAAGTGTTACTTTAAACAACTTGCCAACAGGCACATGGACATTAACTCGCTTTCCAGATGGCGTTACCTTAACTAATACAGGAATCAATTCTACTATAAATGGATTAGCTGCAGGAACATACACTTATACAGTTACCAATTCTAATGGATGTACTTCTGTAAGTTCTAATCCTATAGTAATAGATTCACAAATAGCAACTCCTTCAGCTCCACCAGCAAATGCACAATCGTTTTTGGCATCAGCTAATCCAACGATTAATCAATTATCAGCAAGTTTAAGTCCGGGGGGAACAGCAAAGTGGTATTCAACACCAACAGGAGGAACTGCTATAGTTGCTACTACATTATTGACTTCAAGTACTTATTATGTTTCTCAAACGGTTAATGGTTGTGAAAGTTTAAGTAGAACTCCAGTAAGTGTTACCCTTTTCCCTAATTCTGTTGGTGGTGCGGTTAACAATGGAACAACAACAACTGTTTGTTCAGGTACTAATTCTACACTACTGACATTGACTGGTCAAACCGGAACTGTAATGAGATGGGAAAGTGCTAGCGATGTAGCTTTCTCTTCTAATTTAATTTCAATTATAAATACAAGTACTTCTTACACGGTAATAAATACAAGTACTTCGTTATTTTATAGAGCGGTAGTTCAAAGCGGAACTGCTCCTTTAGTGTTCTCCACTCCAGCCAAAATAGAAGTAAATTCAATTAGTGTAGGAGGAAATTTAAATTCCCCAACTACTTCAATTTGTAAAAATCAAAATGGTGGCTTGTTAACCTTAACAGGAAATGTTGGAAATATCATTCGTTGGGAGCAATCTACTGATGGTGGATTAGGTTGGTCAACAATTGCCAATACATTAACTACCTATAACCCAGGTCCGTTATCTACTACCACGCAATATAGAGCGGTAGTTCAAAATGGTGTTTGTTCTATTGCATATTCATCAGTTGTAACTATTACTGTATTAGACACACCTATTGTTACAGGTATACCAAATCAAAGCCTTTGTTTAGGGGACTCAAAAACTTTTGGTGAACCCTTCATTGCTAATAACTCGTATACTTGGACTTCTGATTTAGGTAATGTTTTGCCTCAACAGTCTCAAATTACAATATTATTTAATCAAGTAGTTAATCAAAATTATACCTATACTATAACTAATGATATAACAGGTTGTTCTGTACAAGATCAATTTCAAATCATAGTTAATCCGTTGCCAGATGCAGCTGTAATTGGAAGAGCTGCAATATGTGTTGGAAATACTATTTCAATAGGGTCCAATTCAGTTCCAGGTTCAACCTATTTATGGAGTAGTTTACCAGTAGGATTTACCTCAACTTTATCAAATCCATTACCAGCTGTAAGCCCAGCAGTAACCACCACTTATTTCTTACAAGAAACAAATTCAGCAGGTTGTAAAAAAACAAATAATGTTACCATTACTGTTTTTCCAGATCCAACATCTGCAATTACTACGGGTCCTTCAGTAATTTGTGAAACACAAAGTAATGTTTTACTTGAGGCAACAATTTCTAACGATTATGACGAAATAACTTGGGAAGTAGTTCCAGCTAATGCAGGAAACTTAAATATCATTTCAGATACTACTGTAGAATTTACTCCTACTGCTGCTGGAATTTTATTGGGTACGGTCACTGTTAGACATACCCTTACAAACAAATGTGGCGTTAAACTAACCCCAGTTAATTTTCCAATAACTATTCAAAAACAAGTTCAACCTAATGCGGGACTATCTGTGTCTACTTGTGATATCAATGGTGTTCAATTAAACGGAACAGGCTCAATTAATGCGACCACTTATGCTTGGACAAAACCGTCCAATATTACCGGTACACTTACTCCTGCTAATTCAGCAACACCGACCTACACACCAAGTGCAACAGATGTAGCAAATTATACCACTCCAATAACTTTTACATTAGCAGCTGGTTCTGGAAGTGCTTGCCAAACAAGAACGGCAACGGTAAATGTAACCATTGTCAAAAAACCAGTTATTAGTGCTGGTCCTGGAAATACTACAATTTGTCAAGACTCTAATTATATTGTATCTGCTGCAAGCATTGATTCTAATACCGCTTCCTACACTTGGAGCACTTCAGGTGATGGAACATTTACCAATACAGGAACATTAACTCCTACTTATCAACCAGGAATTAATGATATTGCAAATTCAACTGTAACTCTAACATTAACAGCAATTGGAAACGCACCTTGTTTAACTGTACAATCTCAAACGGTTTTAAGTATTACTAAAAAGCCGATTGTAAATTACAGTAATCAAGTAGTGTGTGGAGAGATAAATACCCCAATAGCTATTGCTGGAAGTATACAAAATGCAGGAGTAATACAATGGTTTACCCCGAACGGATTGGGAAGTTTTGATGATCCAGCTATTCAAAACCCTCGTTATACGCCGAATGTATTGGATATGAGTAATAATCCAATTATTTTCCGTCTACGAGTTTTTAATAAAAATGGATGTATTACAAGTCAATATGTTGAAAAATCCATTGAATATACGATCAACCC
>CALPMA020000047.1 GCA_943324545.2 Chitinophaga pinensis | reverse complement strand
GTTTTTATTTTTTTGATCCCCATTCTTCTTATCGTCTTTTTTCTTGTCGTCCTTTTTGTCTTTTTTATCGTCTTTCTTTTTATCCTTTTTCTTGTCCTTCTTATCTTTTTTATCGTCTTTCTTAGGAGGATTATTTTTCAGCATTTTTTTTGCTAAGGCAAAATTATACCTCGTTTCTTCATCATTTGGATTATTTCGCAAGGCGTTTTTATAGGCTTCAACAGCGGCGGAATAATTTTTTTCTTTCATGTAAATATTCCCTGAATTGTGAAAAGCCGAGTGTTTTTCAGGCCTTACAGTTGAATTTTTTATTGCATTTTCATAAGAAAATAGGGCCTCTGAATTATTATTTTGCTTGTAAATAGCATTTCCTAAATTATAGGCTGAAATAGATTTCTTAGGGTTATTTGAAAGTGAAATTCGATATTCAGCTTCAGCATTCGCATATTGTTTATCTTCGAATTCACTATTTGCTTTAGGCAAATGAAAATCCTTTTCTTGGGCGAAAATCGCAAAAGAAAGCAAGATAAAACTATATAGTATTAAATTCTTCATTATTCTTTTTCATTAAATAAATTCAATTTTTTTAACCATTTTGTTTTTCTTTCTAATAAGAATACATCTAAAAATAATAGAAAAAATCCCATTCCTAAAAACCATTGGAATTGAGAATTATAATCGGTGAATTGCTGTGCTTCAAACTCCGTTTTTTCAATATTATCCAAGGCCTTTTTAATATATTCTAAAACTTCTTTAGTATTATTCCCATTAATGTAACCGCCCTTGGTGTTTTTGGAAATCACTTTCAAGCTTTCTTCATTCAATTTGGTAACTACAACCGCGTTATTTTGATCTCTTTTAAAACTCAACACTCTGCCATTTTCCTTTAATGGTATTGGTCCACCTTTTAGAGTTCCAACGCCAACTGTAATGATTTTCAAACCTAATTTATTAGCTTCTTCAGCAGTATCATTTGCTCCATCTGAATGGTCTTCGCCATCAGAAATTAAGATCAATAATTTGCTCGTTTTCTTATCGTCATCAAAATAAGTTGAAGATAATTTTATGGCTTCATCCAATGAAGTTCCTTGTGATGAAACCATTGTAGGATTCATACTTTGTAAAAACATTTTTGCTACACCATAATCAGTTGTAATTGGTAAAACAGGGAACGCGCTACCTGCATAAGCCACAATACCAATTCTATCTCCAACTAATTGATTGATAATTTGCGAAACAATTTGCTTACTTTTTTCCAATCTACTTGGTGCAACATCTTCGCATAGCATGCTTTTTGAAACGTCAACAGCAAATACAATGTCTATTCCTTCCCGTTTAACGGTCTCTGATTTTGTTCCAATTTTTGGATTAACCAAACCGATAACCAAACAAGTAAAAGCAAGTGATAAAACAACAAATTTCAGCGCAGATTTAAATCCTGAACTCTCAGGACTCAATTTTTTTATCATATCTATATCGCCAAATTCTTGTTGTTTTTTTCTTTTCCAATATAAATTGAACAGAAATACCACAACCAAAATTGGAATGATAAAAAGCAAAGGCAAATATTTTTTTTCGTCTAATTCTAACATATATTTTTCTTAAATACCAATTTCTTTTTGATATTGAAATTAAATAAAACTTCTAAAAAGAGTGTTTCGTAATCCTAATTCTAGCAACAATAATAACCCCGAAAAAAGTGCAAAAGGCCTATATTTTTCATCGTAATCATAGAATTTTAACTCCTGAATTTCAGTTGTTTCTAACTTATTAATCTCATTATAAATTGATTCTAATTTTTGATTACTGTAAGCTCGGAAGTATTTTCCACCTGTATTTTTAGCTATCGATCGAAGTAATGCTTCGTCAATTTCAACTTTCATCATTCTAAATAAAAACTGACCGTTTGGAGCAATTGCATAAGGAAAATCTGCCATTCCATTAGATCCAATTCCAATTGTATAGACTTTAATTCCGTATTGTTGTGCAATATCAGAAGCCGTTTGAGGCTCAATAAAACCTGCGTTATTCACCCCGTCTGTCATTAATATAACTATCTTACTTTTAGCTTTGCTGTCTTTTAATCGGTTAATTGCCGTGGTTAAACCCATTCCAATTCCCGTTCCATCTTGTAGGACATTATCATATTTTATACTTCTAATGGCATCCATAACCACTGCTTTATCACTAGTGACTGGGGATTTTGTATAAGCTTCAGACGCATATACCACTAACCCAATTCGGTCATTTGGTCTTCCTTTTACAAAATTTTCTGCTACATCTTTCAAAGCTTCCATTCTATTGGGTTTGAAATCTTTGGCCAGCATACTTCCAGAAACGTCCACAGACATTACAATATCTATTCCTTTTGTAGTTTTGGTTTTGCTACTCACATCCACAGTTCTTGGACGTGCCATCGCTATTATTAAAGAACTTAACGCCAATAAACGAAATACAAAGAGCATCGGTTTTAATTTTGTTAAAACAGATTTTGTTTTTTTAAATCCCTTTAATGTGCTTATTTTTAAAGTGGCAGTTTGATCCTTCCTTTTCCATATTTGCCATGCAATAACAACTGGAATTAAAAGAAAAAGCCAAAAAAATTCAGGATTTAGAAAAGTCATCTTATTCATTATTTTCGTCTTTTTTAAATTCAACTGAATTCATCACTTTTTCCGATATCTGTTGTGCATATTTATCACCTTCTTCGTGGAATAAAATCACTTGCTGGTAACCTCCATTTTCTTTAAATAAAATCACTTCAAAATACAACTTAACGCTACTTTTTAAGACTGGATCAAGCATTACCATTGTTCCAAATCCTTTCAATCCAGAAATACCCATTTTGGTTTGGAATTCTTCTTGTTTTAGTATAACATTTTGTCCTTTAAACCCGTCAATTATTTCTTCCAAACCTTTTTGAAGATCATAATCTATTTCTTGTTTTGGTGTTGCCGTTGCTAAAGCGATGTAAAAATTCCTTTGCAAACTTCCGTAGGTAAACACGCTTGCTTCTTTAAGCATTTTAGATACTTCTGATGGAAATTGTTTAGCACCGTCAATTCTAGTGAGGACTTTTGGAGTTTCAATATACACTTTAGGATTACCATATTCGCTTGAAACCCATTGTTCTTTAACTAAATCTTTTGTTGGACTTCCAATAATAGCGTCTTTTACATAATCGAATCCTTTGGTTACAATTAAGAAAATAAATAATATCAATAAAGCGCCAACCATTATTCCTAAAGCATTTAAAATTCTGGCTCTTTTCTCTTTTTTCAGTTTTTGCAAACGACGCATTTCATCCCATTCCGATGTATCCTCTTCCGGTTCAATAACTATAGGTATGGATTTATCCAATGTTAGTATTGCTTTTTCAATCTTGTTTTGGTCTTCGGCAATTTCAAAATCTACAGGTATGGATTTAGCAAATTTTACTAAATCTGCTTGCTTTAAAACGCGCTCTAGATTTTCAAGAGTTTCAGCCGAAACGGTCATTTTCTTTTTAATAGAAGCCGCTCTTAAAGCAATAATCAGCTCCGAAGTAGTACTTTCCATTGCTGGAATTTCGATGGCTTCTTCAATATAATTCCTCGCAATATCGGTCAATTCGCTGTAATATTCTTTTACAGCACCCTTTTGCCAAAGTTCCTTTTTTTCTAAGTTTTTAAGTAAAATAGTTGCTCTTTCTATAGGGCTTTTTAGTTCTTCTACTTCTTCAACTTTCTTCTTTTGGTATTTTTTTATCAACCAATAAATTAAGGATCCAATTCCTAAAATTAATAGTAAGATTAAAAAATATTTCCAAAAATTACTCAATTGAAATTCCGATTCTGCAATTGGTTTAATGTCAAATAATTTTTGCTTAAGGGTATCTACTTGAACATCAGAAACCTCCACTAAAATAGAATCGGTAGCAAATGCTTTATTATTTATCAGGATTTTTAAACTCGGAATTACATATTTCCCGGAGTCAAATTGGGTAACCCCATATTTTTTTATAAGTTCATATCTAGCGCCATTTTTAATAGTATCAACCACATAGGAACGGATAACTTCCATTTTCCCAAAGTTCTTTAATGTTGGGAAAACTACTTTTGATGCAGTATCAACCGTTGTTTTATAGGTCAAATTGAATTGCGCCCCGATTTTATTTTTCTTAACGTCTATTTTAGTTTCCACTTGCTTTTGAGCAAACAGAGAAACTGAAATTAGTAAGAAAAGTATATAATATTTAACTCTCATTTTGCTTATCGCGACTTAAAATAACTTAATAATTTGGTTACGTAACTTTCATCTACCCTTGTGTTTACAACTCCGGAACCTGATTTTCTAAAGGTTTCAATAAAATAATCGACTTTGTTTTGGTATTCCTTTTCATATTCTAATCGAATGGACTTTGAACCCGTATTTACTAATTGTGTTTCACCAGTTTCGGCATCTAACATGGGAACCATTCCAAGATTAGGCAATTTTTCTTCGCGTATATCAAATACTCGAATACCAGTAATATCATGTTTTTTAGATGCAATTTTCAAAGTGTTTTCGTATTCATCAGACATAAAATCAGATATTAAAAACACAATTGCTTTCTTTTTTTGCGTTCCTGATAAAAATTTTAAAGCTTGTGAAATATCTGTTTTATTGCTCTTAGGTTGAAATTCAATCAATTCACGAATTATTCTCAACACATGAGATTTTCCTTTTTTAGGAGGGATATACAATTCTATTTGATCGGAAAACAATATCAAACCTATTTTATCATTATTCTGAGTTGCTGAAAAAGCCATTGTGGCCGCAATTTCTGTAACGATATCTTTTTTAAATTGGTTTTTAGAACCAAAACTCTCTGACCCAGAAATATCTACCATTAACATCATGGTTAACTCACGTTCTTCTTCAAAAACTTTAACGTGGGCTTCATTATATCTAGCGGTTACGTTCCAATCTATAGCACGAATATCGTCTCCATATTGGTACTGACGAACTTCAGAAAAGGTCATCCCTCGCCCTTTAAAAGACGTGTGATATTCTCCCGAAAAGATGTGATCGCTCAATCTTCGGGTTTTAATTTCTATTTTTCGTACTTTTTTTAATAGTTCTTTGGTATCCATTTCATTTATCTTTCAGCAAATAGCCATTAGTTTTCAGCTTTCAGAATTACTCTAACTGCTTACTGATTTAGCTAAAGCTGATTTAAGGCACTTCAATCTCGTTTACGATTTTGTTGATGATGTCAACAGAGGTAATGTTTTCAGCTTCTGCTTCGTAGGTAATTCCAATTCTATGTCGTAATACATCGTGAACAACGGCACGAACATCTTCAGGAATTACATAACCTCTACGTTTAATAAATGCATAACATTTTGCAGCATTAGCTAAATTGATACTTCCACGAGGAGAAGATCCAAAGCTGATTAGAGGTTTTAAATCAGCTAATTTATATTGCTCAGGGAAACGAGTTGCAAAAATAATATCTAGGATATATTTTTCGATTTTCTCATCCATATATACTTCACGAACTGCTTCTTGCGCTCGCAAAATTTGTTCTACTGTAACAACTGCATTTACTTTTTCGTAGGCTCCTTTTAAATTTTGACGAATTACCAATCTTTCGTCTTCCATTTTCGGATAGTCAATAACTGTTTTAAGCATAAAACGGTCTACTTGTGCTTCTGGAAGTTGGTAAGTTCCTTCTTGTTCGATTGGGTTTTGAGTTGCCAATACTAAAAATGGTTTTTCCAATTTGAATGTAGTATCGCCAATAGTAACTTGTTTTTCCTGCATCGCTTCTAGTAATGCCGATTGCACTTTAGCTGGCGCACGATTGATCTCATCTGCCAGGACGAAATTAGCGAAAATTGGTCCTTTTTTTATTGAAAATTCATTCTGTTTAATGTTATAAATCATTGTTCCAACAACATCTGCAGGTAATAAATCGGGTGTAAATTGAATTCTGCTAAAAGAACCTTGAACGGCTTGTGATAAAGTATTAATTGCCAACGTTTTTGCCAATCCCGGAACTCCTTCCAATAAGATATGTCCTTGTCCAAGAAGTCCAATTAACAATCTTTCAATCATGTGCTTCTGGCCTACAATTACTTTATTCATTTCCATAGTAAGAAGGTCTATAAAAGCACTTTCTTTTTCAATTTTTTCATTTATCGCTCTGATGTCTAAAGTCGAAGTATTTTCTTCCATTTTACTAATTTTATTATTGTAAATTTTAACATTTAAATTTGAGAGTGCAAATTGAATTTTTTTTTAGAAGTACGATGTTAAAAAATGGTTAAAACTTCTATAAAACAATTGCTTTTAAGCCTGTATTGTGATTTTCTTTTTATAATTTTAAGAACTTTATGAAAATTCCCTCAAAATCTGTATGATCTAAATAATTTAAAATACGAATGCCTTGAAAAGAAATAAATTATCCGCTATAATTGCCGGAACGATGAATTGGGGAGTTTGGGATAAAAATCTGAGTACTTCCGAAATGGAAAACACTATTAATATTTGTCTTGAAAATAAAATAACCACTTTTGACCATGCCGATATTTATGGCTCCTATACTACTGAAGCAGCATTCGGGAAAGCATTTGCTTTAAGCAAAATTAGTAGAGAATCCTTGCAATTTATTTCAAAATGTGGGATTCAAAATGTTTCAGAAAACAGAAATAATAGGATAAAGCACTACGATTACTCTAAAGATTACATCATTTGGTCGGTTGAGAATTCATTAAAAAACCTTCAAACAGATTACCTGGATGTTCTTTTGTTGCACCGCCCAAGTCCGTTAATGCAGACTGATGAAATTGCTGAGGCGGTAACTAAATTAAAATCGGAAGGTAAAATAATTGATTTTGGAGCGTCTAATTTTACTGCTTCACAAACCGAATTAATTCGTCAAAAAACAGAAATCAGTTACAATCAAATTCAGTTTTCAGCGACACATTTTGAACCGATGCTGGATGGTAGTTTGGATTATATGCAAATAAACAATATCCAACCGATGTCCTGGAACCCTCTTGGAACTGTTTTTAGAGAGAATAATGAGCAAACCAGAAGATTAAAAAAATTACTTGCGTCGTTAGTTTCAAAATACCAATTTGGTTCAGACACCTTATTATTGGCTTGGATTTTACAACATCCTGCAAAAGTAATTCCGGTGGCTGGAACCGTAAATGTGGCTAGAATTCAACTATTAATGAAAGCAACTCAATTGCAATTAGACAAAGAAGATTGGTTTGCCATTTGGACCGAAAGCATGGGAAATAAAGTCCCTTGATAATAAATAAAATAATTAAATTGAAAACAGCATTAATTACAGGGGCAACAAGCGGAATAGGAAGAGCCACCGCAAGAGTTTTGGCTAAAAATAATTATAAAATTGTTCTTTGTGGACGACGTGAAGATCGGATTTTAGAACTCCAAAAAGAACTTTCAGAAGTAACCCAAGTTTATTCCTTATTGTTTGATGTTCGAGATAAAAAAGCAGTTTTTGATAGTATTGCATCACTTCCAGAATCGTATTCAAACATTGATGTTTTAGTTAATAATGCTGGAAACGCTCATGGTTTAGACCCAATTCAAACAGGCGATCTAGACGATTGGGATGCGATGATTGATATTAATTTGAAAGGACTTTTATATGTTTCAAGAGCAATTATTCCAAATATGGTCGCTCGTGAATCGGGTCATATTATCAATATAGGTTCCACCGCCGCAAAAGAAGTATACCCAAATGGAAATGTTTATTGTGCTACAAAACACGCTGTAGATTCGTTAAACCAAGCGATGAGGATCGATTTGAATCCTTACGGAATTCGAGTAGGTGCGATTCATCCTGGGATGGTGGACACCGAATTTAGTACCGTTCGTTTCAAAGGTGATACGGAGAAAGCAGCCAATGTTTATAAAGGATTTTCCCCTTTACAAGCCGAAGACTTAGCTGATATAATTCATTTTGTAGTCTCAAGACCTTACCATGTGAACATTGCCGATTTAGTGGTTATGCCAACGGCTCAGGCAATGGTTAGTATTGTTAAGCGAAATTTGTAAATAATTCGCTGAAAAGAAATAAAATGATCAACAAAAGACTTCTTATAAAAAATTTACTTACACACAATGATGAGTCAAGTTTTTATGATAAAAAGCGGCAGTTGAATTTACATATTCGGGAAGGAAAAGCCAAGTTTTTAAAACATATTTGCGCCTTGTCCAATTCTAATCCAACTAATAATTCCTATATAGTGGTGGGCGTGGAGGATCATGATAACGAAATTGTTGGCGATGACTTTTTTGATGATAGTCGTATCCAAAATCTGGTAAATGCTTATTTGGAAAACCCTCCAAAAATCCAATATGATAATGTTCCTTTCCCTAATTTACCGAAAGACAAAGTGATTGGATTAGTAACAATAAAGCCAAAAAAGAGATCTTCCTATTTTAAAAAAGGCATACACACTATTCCAATAAACAGTGTTTATATTAGACGTGGAAGTAATACAATTCCAATAGAAGGGGAAGTTGAAAAGAATTTTCAAAATTATGAAACCGTTCATGGGCTTGAGAAAAATTCTCGAAACAGCATAGAATATACTTTGGACGGAGTGATTTCATTTATGAATTTAAGTCACAAAGATTTTTCTCCAAAATACAAAGTATTCAAGGAATTATTTGTGATTTGTTGGGCCGGGAAATACAAAAAAATAGGAGATAAAACCTTCCTTTCAAGAGTAGATGTTGCATTGATTAATGAACAAATTAAGTTGTTTTATTCAGCTCAAGATGTGGTTACAATTAGCTTTGACGACACCACTTTTACCATTACTGAATATGTTCCATTAGGGCTGAATGATAAAATAAATTATTATCCTTTGGAAAAACAAACGTTGCATTTTTTTGACAATGGTTATTATAAAATTGATCGAGAAATGCTATTTGAACCACCTGAATTTGATAAAAAAACACTTTTTCATGTGTATAATTCTAACCTTTCGTTGATTAATAAATTAGAGAAAGGAATAAAATTAACCGATAACGAATATAGAGATTTAGAGAATTTGCCTTCTACCTTTATGATTTGTTATCTCAATGGATTTGAGGATGCAAAGCAGAAATTAATTGATTCTAAACTAATTTTGAAGCCTTATTCCGACATTTATTTGTCATTTAAAGAAGCACTTCGGATTTTGCGAAAGATGAAATATGATGTAATTTAATTGATTTAAAATATGAAGCGAACACTTGTCATAGGTGACATACACGGTGGTTTGAAAGCCCTCAATCAAGTTATAGAAAAGGCTGGTGTTGCCCAAAATGACACTTTGATTTTTCTAGGAGATTATGTAGATGGCTGGAGTGAATCGCCACAGGTTATTGATTTTTTAATTGGCTTGAGCCAACAACAAAATTGTATTTTTATTCGAGGAAATCACGACGAGTTATTGTTAGATTGGCTGCAAACCAAACATTACAATCCAATGTGGATGGAGCACGGGGGAGAAGCTACTGTTTTGGCCTATGCCAATGTTGACGAGGCTACCAAACATAATCACATTAATTTTTTAAAAAATTTACACAATTATTATTTGGATTCTAACAACCGATTATTTGTTCATGCTGGGTTTACCAATCTGAATGGTGTGTCGCACGAATATTTTCCTAAAATGTTTTATTGGGAACGAACGCTTTGGGAGACGGCAGTTGTATTGGATCAATCGATAAGTTCAGAAGATCTAAGGTATCCAAAAAGGCTAAAATTATACAATGAAATTTATATTGGGCACACCCCAGTTACTAAAATTAACAAAACAACCCCAGTAAATTTTGCCAATGTTTGGAATATGGATACAGGTGCTGCCTTTTTAGGGACGTTAAGTATTTTAGATGTAGATACTAAAGAATATTGGCAAAGCGATGCTTTACCAACATTATATCCTAATGAAAAAGGCAGAAATTAATATTTAATTTGGCAGTAAAGACACCATAATATTTTGCGGAATTACATGACAAATATCTCTAGTTAAAACTATAGGTTGTGAAACATAAGTTCGCCTACCGGCTTTAGTAACAGTAAGCGTATAGGTTCCTGCTCTCTCATATGCTCCGTAAAATATAGGGTTTTGTTCATCAAAGAACTGTAAAGTTTCTAAATAATTTCCGTCAGTTGCTACTACGGTCACCCCATCAGAAATTGGAATACTAGAACTTGATTCAACTAAATGTACACTTACATTAAGTCCTGCTTTTACTTCAGTGGTACAAAAAATGTCATCGGTATCACTCGCTTGACAGGAAAATAGCAAAACAAAAAATAAGCAAATAACTACTTTTTTCATTCGATAGATTTTTACAAATCAAACTTAATTCCCTGTGCCAATGGCAGACTTGTAGTGTAATTGATCGTATTGGTTTGTCTTCTCATGTACACTTTCCATGCATCAGAACCCGATTCACGGCCTCCGCCTGTTTCTTTTTCTCCTCCAAAAGCACCTCCAATTTCAGCTCCTGAAGTACCGATATTTACATTTGCAATTCCACAATCGGAACCTGCAACAGATAGGAAAAGTTCTGCTTCACGCAAATTATTAGTCATAATTGCTGAAGACAATCCTTGTGCCACTCCGTTTTGAATTGCAATAGCGTTATGAACATCACCGGAATATTTTAAAAGGTATAAAACTGGGGCAAAAGTTTCGTGTTGAACAATTTCAAATGAGTTATCAGCTTCAGCAATTGCTGGTTTTACATAACATCCACTTTCATATCCTTCACCAGAAAGAACTCCGCCTTCTACCAGGATTTTCCCTCCTTCGGCAACCACTTTTGTTAAGGCATTTTTGTACATTTCAACCGCCATGGTGTCAATTAGTGGTCCCACGTGGTTGTTTTGATCCAATGGATTTCCAATTCTTAATTGTTTGTAAGCGGATACCATTGCGTCTTTCACTTTATCGTAAATACTCTCGTGAATAATCAATCTTCTGGTTGAGGTACACCGTTGACCCGCAGTTCCTACGGCTCCAAATACAGCTCCAATTACGGTCATTTTAATATCGGCATCTGGAGTAACGATGATGGCATTGTTCCCTCCTAATTCTAATAATGATTTTCCTAAACGGCCTGCAACAGTTTGAGCAACAATTTTACCCATTCTAGTAGAGCCTGTAGCAGATATTAAAGGAATTCTTCGATCGTTAGTCATTAATTCACCCACTTTATAATCACCATTAATTAAGCAGGATATTCCTTCTGGAAGGTTATTTTCTTTAATTACTTCAGCAATAATATTTTGGCAAGCAATTCCGCAAAGGGGTGTTTTTTCCGAAGGTTTCCAAAC
The DNA here is from genome assembly GCA_943324545.2 of Chitinophaga pinensis. Classification (GTDB taxonomy): domain Bacteria; phylum Bacteroidota; class Bacteroidia; order Flavobacteriales; family Flavobacteriaceae; genus Flavobacterium. The sequence goes on along the minus strand of CALPMA020000047.1, from coordinate 3,266 downwards.
GCAAACATCTCCGCAAATCCAAGCTAAAGCGGTGTTCCAAGCCCATACAGCCACCGGAAAATTAAATGCAGAAATGATTCCAACTACGCCCATTGGGTGGTATTGTTCGTACATTCTGTGGCCAGGTCTTTCTGAGTGCATGGTCAATCCATGCAATTGTCTGGAAAGCCCTACTGCAAAGTCGCAGATATCGATCATTTCTTGAACTTCACCGTACCCTTCTTGTAGTGATTTACCCATTTCGTAGGAAACTAATTTTCCAAGAGCTTCTTTATTTTGTCTAAGCTTTTCACCAAATTGTCTAACAATTTCTCCTCGTTGAGGTGCTGGCATTACTCTAAAGGTTTGAAATGCTGAAGTAGCAGCTTGCATTACTTTTTCGTAATCTGCTTCGGAAGTGCATTTTACAGCACCTATTAATTGCCCGTCTACGGGAGAAAAACTTTCTAAAGTTGCGCCATTTGAAAAATTATTTACCCCTGTAGAAGTACCTTCATTTATGGCTTTTATCCCTAATTGAGCTAATGCTTCTTTCATTCCGAATTGATTTGCAATTGTTATCATTGTAACTATATAGTTAAGAATTGTTATATTATTTTACAAAAATACGTTATTTAATAAAATAAAAAAGGGTTTTAGTGCGAACTAAAACCCTTTAGAAGAAATTAAAATTAAATTATTTCATTAACCCTAATTGTTTCATGAAATCCATGTTGTCCATGAAATCTCTTTCTTCCACAATTTTACCGTTTACCATTCTAGCAATAGTACAACCTTCTACGGCAATCGTTTTTCCAGTTGCAGGAATTCCCATAAAATCACCCGTGTGGGTTCCTTTAAATACCCAGTACTTTGTAAGTTTGTCGCCACTGGCAAACATATCTTTAACAATGAATTGTCTGTTAGAGAATCCAGTTACGAAATTAGCATAATACGCTTTTGCGGCTGCTATTCCTTTAATTTCAGGCACGGTGTGCAATACGATTTCTGGAGCATAGGCAGAGTCAAGCACGTCTACTTTACCCTCATTTACAACTAATTCCCAAGTTTTCGAATAGGAATCGATGTTGGCTTTAGCCACTTTTTCTCTTTCAGCACTTTCGTTTTTACAAGCTAGAAATAGTAGGCTCGATATTGCAATAACTACAATTGATTTTTTCATTTTTGATGTTTTTTGGTTAAAATTTAGCTAATAAGATCAAATTTAGTAATTTTATTTTAAGGAGGTTATAAGGGGTATTAAAAAAACAGTATAGAATTGTTAAGGAATTTAATTAATTGACTTTTGATGGATTTGGCAATATTATTTATCATTCAGCCCAATTCCAAAACCAAACATTGCAGCTACTAAACCTAGATGAATGATTAAGACGGCTTTTTGCCAAGTTGGGCGATCGTTCCATTTTTGGTCTAGATCGAAGGGATCAAATGCCAATCCAATACCTAATGAAGCTGTAGCTTGCATATAGTCTTTAGAAAAAAAGGCTTGAAACAGTCCTAAAAGTAAAAATCCGATGTAAAGAAATTTGTTAAATGGTGTTTTCATGATTTACAATTTAAAATAACCATTAGTTTTCATTTATTATGATATGTTACAATAAGTAAACAATATTTATCTTTTAATAGGTGAAAGCTATAAATTGGATAAGAGGGTTAGCCCATTGTTTATTCAATAATAATTTTCTTAGTTTCAATCAAGCTGTTATCTTGGTCATAAATTTTCACAAAATAAACACCTTGTCCTTCCATTTTGTTTAGCTGAATGATATTTAGTTGAGAATTTAAATCACCATATTGAACTTCTTGACCTAATGCATTTATAATTTTATAATTACATTCAACTATGTTTGAATTGTTTTTAAATTCAATTGTTAATTTATCTTTAGCGGGATTTGGGTAGATATTAAATAACGGGTTAATAAATGTTTCATTTCCCATTGTTGAATTTTTCACCCACCTTACAGAAAGACCAGTTCTAGTGTCAAAAGTAGAACTAACTACAGCACCATTAGTCCAAGTTAGTTGGAAAAAATTAGCTGCAAATGGTGCTAAATAATCTGAACACCACCAATGTCCGGTACCTGTAAGGTTCTGCCCTATATTAGTAGTACTAGCACCTCGATAACCACCGGGAAGACCTGTAAACCCACTGCTGTTAGTAGCATCTGTGTTGGGGTCTGACCAATGATTTAAACCCGCTTCTTTCATTTTGCCTCCAGCTAGACTATTGCCTCCTAAATAATTTATTATTAATAACCAATCATTAACGCTAGACACATTCCAATCTGACGGTGCTAATGACTTTCTACTTGCAATTTCTGCTGGTGTTGGAGGGCTTGACTCTGCCTGCCATATGCCTGCCACAGCATACCAATTATACATTTTTCCATAAGTGCTTCCAAGTGAAGGATCATTATTATAATAACACCAGGCACCAGTAGTTAAATTTGACCAAGCTATAGGATCAGTTATCTGAGGAATTGGGGTACCATCGGAATATTTTGAAACATTCAAATTTTCTTTTATCCATTCTTGAGCTCCAATAATAACCGTATTATATTGATTTCCGTCAATATCAGTCACGCCATTTCCTGGTGCTTGACTATATGCACTTAATGTTAGCACTAAAAATATCCAAACTAATTGTTTCATTTGCTTTCATTTATTTATTATGACTTCTCAAATATAATAAACAATTTTAAAATAGTTCAACTTTTTTATATGAAAAAAGGAAATTAATTTAACGTATCTATTTAGTTATTAAAAGGTTATATAAATTTAAATCGAGCTATTAACCAACATAAAATTATCGCTTTGGGTTTTGGTGGAGGCGAGGCTTAAAAAGCAAATACTGATAATTTTTTTTTATTCTCCTGATTTCAATTCGTAATAACGGGATAAATTTTTCGCCCCAAAAAATAGGTAAAAAAAACCCGACACTTTCGTATCGGGTTTTCTTTTGCTCCCCCTATTGGAGAAAGTTACAATTTTGACGCGATGATTTCATTTATAACTATTAGGAAATTAAAGGGTTAAACTTCGTGTCAATTTGCAGGAAGTTTAATTCCCCTTATTTTGATTTCTTTTTCCACCCAAAGGAAGAAACATATTAAATGAGATAGTAGATACTTTTCTGTCTGAATTTTTAAACATTGAATTCAATCCCCATTCATATCTAGTCCCTAAACTAAATTTATTTCCAAAATGGTGTCTAAAGTCAAAAAACATAGAAGTAAAATTTGTTACTTCACTACTTACATCTTTGT
>CALPMA020000046.1 GCA_943324545.2 Chitinophaga pinensis | reverse complement strand
AGGAAATTCAACGGTGACTTTAACGCATAGTTATACTAAAAACATCGCTCAGATTACCACCCAAGCCGACATTATCATCACCGCTTTAGGAGTTCCAAATTACCTAAAAGCAGAAATGGTAAAAGACGGAGCAGTAGTAATTGATGTGGGAATCACTAGAGTAAATGATGAATCAAACGAAAAAGGATATGTGATTACTGGTGATGTTGATTTTGAAAACGTAAGTAAAAAAGCCTCTTTTATCACTCCCGTTCCAGGTGGAGTAGGACCTATGACCATTGCGATGTTGTTAAAAAACACACTGTTAGCAAGAGAGCAACGAAAGTTAGCGAAGCGATAATAAAAAAAGCCTTAAATTATGTTTAAGGCTTTTTTATTTAATAATCTCCAGGTTTTTTATATCTCGGATCGTCACTTTTTATAAATTCTGTTCTTCTTTTAACCGACTCTATTTTTGGCAAACTCGCTTCTTCTGTTTTAATTGAAGGTTCAATAAGTTGATTTAATTCTAATATTTCAGCATCGGTTAAATCACGAAATCTTCCTACTGGAACATCCAACGAAATATTGATAATCCGAATACGTTTTAAAGCCACCACTTCGTAGCCAAAATATTCTGACATTCTACGAATTTGACGGTTCAAACCTTGTGTTAAAACAATTTTAAAAATAAATTGACTGATCTGTTCAACTTTACATTTTCGCGTTACAGTGTCCAAAATCGGAACTCCATTCCCCATTTTTTTAATAAAATCGGCAGTAATGGGTTTGTTAACGGTTACCGTATATTCTTTTTCGTGGTTGTTGCGAGCACGAAGAATTTTATTCACAATATCGCCGTCATTGGTCATAAAAATCAATCCCTCGCTGGCTTTATCTAATCTACCAATTGGGAAAATACGTTTCGGATAATTGATATAATCTACAATATTGTCACGAACCTCTAAATTGGTCGTGCATTCAATACCTACGGGTTTATTGAATGCCAAATAAACTAATTTTTCATGTTGTTCCCGAATTAACTTTCCGTCAATTCGAACTTCATCTGTTGGAGAAACTTTAGTGCCCAATTCAGGGACCACGCCATTTATGGTAACGCGACCTTCGTCAATTAGTTTATCGGCTTCCCTGCGAGAGCAATAACCTGTTTCGCCAATAAATTTGTTGAGTCGCTTTAGATTTTCTTCCATGCCGCAAAGTTAATTAGAAAATCGGATTGTAGGTAATTTGATAATTAAAAAGAAATGGATTTTTTATTTAGAATCCGTGATGAAGGCACTTATTTTTTCAAATAATGCTTCGTCATTCATGCTGTGTCCAAAGCCTTTTGTTTCAATAAAAATAGCTTCTTGCCAAGCTTTAGCATTTTTTTTTGCTTCTGCAAATGCTACTACTTTATCATCAATATCGTGAGCAATAACTCCTTTTATGTTGCTATCTTTTGAAAATAATGGCCCTTCAATTTCTTTGTTGCTGAGGTTGAAATTCTCTTTATAGTAATTTACTAATCCTATATTTACTTTGGAATTCAAACTTAATAGTGAGACATAATTCTCAAAAATTAATTTAAAATCGGATGGTGCGCCCAAAACTACAATCTTCTCAACGCTATTATTTTTATGTATAGTTTGATAGTGCAAACAGGCTTTACCGCCTATAGAATGTCCAATTAATATTTTAGGTGGATACATTTTTGCTACGTGGTTTATGAATTCGGTGTATTTATGGGCATTAAAATCTAGTCCGCTAGACAAGCCATGGGCTGGTGCATCAATAGCTATAATTGTATAACCTGATTTTAAAATATAAGGAAGTGCTTTTTTCCATCTTGCTGAATTACTTTCCCAGCCATGAATTAAAAACAAAATCGTTTCATTCCCTTTCCATAAATACGTTTGAATAGTATTACCTTCAAAATCAAAGGCAACAGCTTCTGCACTTTTTAAAACTTCTGGAATAGCGTCGATTTGAATTTTCCCTTTTCTTGGGGTGCTAAAAATAGTATATGCTTTTTGTACTGCTTTTTTGGGAGCGACAAAACTGAGTACGTTGATATAAAATCCAATGGATTTTGCAAGAAGTTGGTATTTTAATTTCTTCATAATAAAAAAGCCACGATAGAAACGTGGCTTTGTATGATTAAAATTTAGAAAATAATTTTTCCATTTTTTCTCTTTCTTCTTCTGCAAGCGTGCTGTCAACTAAAATTCTTCCTGAATGTTCATCAGTAATGATTTTTTTTCTTGAAGCGATTTCCACTTGCGTTTGTGGTGGGATAGTGAAGAAGGATCCTGCAGACGCCCCTCTTTCAATAGAAACTACTGCTAATCCATTTCGAACGCTAGTTCTAATTCTAGTATAAGCAGCTAGCAATCTTTCTTCGATCTGCGCCTGGTATTCCGCTGATTTTTCTGATAAGAAAGTTTCTTCTTTCTCTGTTTCAGACATAATTGCTTGCAATTCTGTCTTTTTGTGTTTCAAGTGATTACTTTTAATATCTAATTTTTCTTTAGATTGATTGATCACTTCTTTTTTATGTTCAATAGTCGCTTTCATTTCTTTTATTTGCTTTTCAGCCAATTGAATTTCAAGCTCTTGGAATTCTACTTCTTTAGTTAATGAGTTGAATTCTCTATTATTACGAACAGTTTCCTGCTGTTTAATATATCTTTTCATTGACTCATTATGTTCGTCAATAGCTATTTTTTTAGCTTTAATTTGATCTTCAATAACAGTCAAATCATTTTTAAGTTTCTCTAAACGAGTGCTTAAACCAGCAACTTCATCTTCTAGATCTTCCACTTCTAAAGGAAGTTCTCCTCTTACATTTCTGATTTCGTCAATTCTTGTATCAATTAATTGCAAATCATATAATGCTCTTAATTTGTCTTCAACACTTAGTTCTTTTGTATTCGCCATAATAATTTATAAGTACTTAACTGGATTTGTATTTTCTTCTGATAAAATGATTGCAAAATTAAGGATTTTTTTTCTAAGAAAATCAACAATATAATTTTTTGTATACCTTTCACTCTCAAAATGTCCAATATCGGCTAAAATAATTTGTTTTTCAGCTTCATAAAACTGGTGATACTTTAAATCGGCCGTTATAAACACATCGGCACCAGCAGAAATTGCACTTGAAATAGCAAAACTACCAGAACCTCCCAAAACCGCTACTTTTTTTATTGTCTTTCCAGTAAAATCAGAATGCCTAATGGCTTTACATTGCATTTTCTCTTTTACAAATAACAAAAACTCTTTTTCATTCATTGGATTTTCTAATTCTCCAACTAATCCCATTCCAATATTTTGATGTTTATTTTGTATGGCTGTTATTTCATAGGCGACTTCTTCATAAATATGATTTTCAAATAATGCTTTTAAAATTTTACCTTCCAATTGTTTTTCAAAGGTGACTTCAATCTTAATTTCATCAGCTTCAACCAATTCAAATCGTTCGCCAATTTGAGGATTACTATTTTCATTCCCCATATAAGTTCCAATTCCTTTGGAAGTAAAACTACAATTTTCATAGTTTCCGATGGTTCCAGCCCCAGCTTCAAAAAGCGCATTTCTTACTTTTTCAACATTTTCAGGAACAGTGAATGTGACTAATTTTCTAATTTGATTTTCTTTGGGAATTAAGATCTTGGTATGAATTAAACCTAGGGCATTTCCAAATATTTTATTAACGCCTTCGGGATGATTGTCTAATGCAGTATGAACAGCATAGATTGCAATATTATTTTGAATTGCTTTAATAACGGCTCTTTCCACATAATTTTTTCCGGTTATTTTTTTTAAACCGGAGAATAAAATGGGATGAAAACAGACTATTAAGTTGCAATTTTTAGTAATTGCCTCATCTATAACGCTTTCTAATGCATCATGACAAACTAAAATTCCCTTGGTTTCCGTTTCTAAATTTCCAACTAATAATCCCACATTGTCAAAATCTTCGGCATAAGCCAAAGGAGCCATTTCTTCAAGTACTGGAATGATCTCTTTAATTTTATACATACTTGTATTTTTGATTTTACAAATTAACGAAAAAACATTTCAACTTTTTTATAAAGATAAAATAGTATACTTTCGTAGTATGAATTTTATTCGAAAAATACTATTTCCATTATCAATCCTATACAGCGCAATAGCTTCAATTCGAAATTTTTGTTATGATAAAGGATTATTAAAATCATACGCATTTAATTTGCCAATTATTGTGGTTGGAAATATAAGTGTTGGTGGAACAGGTAAAACACCTCAAATAGAATATTTAATCCGACTTTTTGCAGATAAATACAAGGTAGCCTCGTTGAGCCGGGGTTATAAAAGAAAATCCAGCGGATTTATTTTGGCTGATTCCAATGCCAATGCAGAAATTATTGGAGATGAACCTTTTCAATATTATACAAAATTTCCAAACATCCAAGTTGCGGTTGATGCTGATCGAAAAAATGGAATAGAACAATTACTTTCTAATCCAATTAAACCTAATTTAATTTTATTGGACGATGCTTACCAACATCGAAGAGTAAAAGCAGGTTTTTACATTTTATTGACTTCTTATAACGAGTTGTATTCTGATGATTTTCAGTTACCTACAGGAAATTTAAGAGAAAGTTGTAAAGGTGCAAAACGAGCCAATATTATTGTTGTTACAAAATGTCCTTCTGATTTATCTATAGTGGAACAAGATAATATTAAAGACAAATTAGCAATTTCTGCCAATCAAAAATTATTTTTCAGCACTATTGAATTTGACGAATATGTATATTCTGAAAATGGAAAACAACTGGTTTCAGAGCTTCAAAATGTTGATAAATTACTTTTAGCAGGAATAGCAAAACCCCATACTTTTTTCGCACATTTACAAAGTGATAAGGAGGACTGTTTGACTTTTTCAGATCACCATCAATTTACAGAAAAAGACCTTCTAGAAATTAATAATAAAGCTCAAAACAAGATCATTATTACTACCGAAAAAGATTTTGTTAGATTAAAAGGAAGCCTACCAAAAGAGCAACTTTTTTATCTTCCAATAAAAACTAAATTTCTTTTTGAAAGTGATAATTTCGATAAAATCATAACTACTTATGTGGAATCTAGTACAAGAATCGGTTGATTATATTAAATCCAAAACAAACCATTTCGAGGCTGAATATGGTATAATTTTAGGTTCTGGCTTAGGAAGTATTACCAATGATATTAAAATAGAATTTACGTTACCGTATTCTGAAATCCCAAATTTTCCTGTTTCAACTGTTCAAGGTCATAAAAGCGCACTGGTTTTTGGAACTATTGGGAATAAAAAAGTAATGGCTATGCAAGGCCGATTTCATTACTACGAAGGTTATTCGATGAAAGAAGTTACATTTCCTGTTAGGGTAATGAAATATTTAGGAATTGAAAAATTAGTTGTATCCAATGCATCAGGTGGTGTGAATCCAAATTATAAAGTCGGTTCGATTATTATAATTAAAGACCATATAAATATGATGCCAGAACATCCATTACGTGGAAAAAATGACGAACGATTCGGACCTAGATTCGTTAATATGAGTGAACCATATTCTAAAAATATGATAATTAAAGCTAAGGAAATCGCTAAAAAATTAAATATTGAAGTTCAAGATGGTGTTTATATGGGGTTACAAGGGCCAACATTTGAAACTTTATCTGAATATAGAATGGTAAAAATTTTCGGAGCTGATTGTGTGGGAATGTCAACAGTACCAGAAGTAATTGTGGCAAAACACATGGATATGGAATGCTTTGGTATTTCAGTAATTACCGATATGGGTGATGAAGATAATATCGAAGAAGTAAATCATTCCGAGGTTTTAAAAGCTGCTGAAAAAGCCGAACCATTTTTATGTGAATTGATTAAAGAGCTAATAATTAACTATTAATCAGAGGCTTTATTCAACTATTTTTTAGAATTTATAAGTAATACTAAGTCAATAATTCTTGAAGAATAGCCTATTTCATTATCATACCAACCCACAACTTTTACCATTTTATCAATTACAGAAGTCAATTGAGCATCAAAAATGCAGGAATTGGTATTGCCAATAATGTCTACAGAAACAATTGGATCTTCTGTATAATCTAAAACTCCTTTTAAATTAGTTTGTGAAGCTGTTTTAAAAGCAATATTAATTTCATCGATAGAAACTTGTCTTTTTACATTAAAGGTGATATCGGTCAAAGAACCATCTGGCACTGGAACTCGAATACCACAACCTCCAATTTTTCCTTCAAATTTTGGAAATATTTTCGTTAAGGCTTTCGCAGCTCCTGTAGTTGTAGGGACTATAGATTGTGATGCGCCACGCGCTCTGCGAAGGTCCTTATGCGGTTGATCGTGCAAACTTTGATCAGTGGTGTAGGAGTGAACTGTAGTTATATAGGCTTGTTCAATTCCACACAATTCATCAATGATTTTTATCATTGGTGCGGCATTATTTGTGGTGCAACTTGCGTTGGATATAATTGTTTCATCCCCATTCAAAATCGAATCGTTTACACCTATAACCACTGTTTTAATTGCATCAACTTCAGAAGGAGCAGTCAAAATTACTTTTTTGGCTCCAGACAAAATGTGCGCGTTTAATTCATCATAAGTCTTGTATTTTCCTGTTGATTCAATTACAAAATCAATATCTAATGACTTCCAATTTAAATTTGATATTGATTTCTCATGAAAAAACAAGTGGGATTTTCCATTTACAATTATTACATCATCTGTAAAGCTGCATTCATAGGGAAGTTTGCCATGAATACTATCATATTTTACAAGATGAGCCATCGTTTTATTGTTGGCAATATCATTAATTGCAACTATTTCAATAGATGGATGGTTAATTAATAGTCGAAATAAATTTCTACCAATTCTTCCGAACCCATTTATGGCGATTCTTGTTTTTTGATTCATTAAAATATAGAATTCAAACTAATTAAAGGATGTGTTTTTGAGCTTTATAGGAAGAACGAACTAACGGTCCGCTTTCAACATGTCGGAAGCCTAATTCTAGTCCAAATTGTTCGTATTTTGCAAATTGATCTGGAGTAATAAATTCTTTTACCGGCAAGTGTTTTTTACTAGGTTGCAAGTATTGACCGATAGTAACGACATCAACATTTGCTTGGCGCAAATCTTTTAATGTTTGAAATACTTCTTCCTCAGTTTCACCTAATCCGAGCATTATTCCCGATTTAGTTCTATTGATTCCTTTTTCTTTTAGGTACCTTAAAACTTCCATGCTTCTATCGTATTTTGCTTGTATACGAACCTCACGAGTTAATCGGCGAACGGTTTCTATATTATGGGATACCACTTCCGGATTGGCTTCAACAATTCGATCTATATTTCTTTCAATTCCTTGAAAGTCAGGAATTAAAGTTTCTAAAGTTGTTGTAGGATTCATTCTTCGAATCGCTTTGATAGTTTCAATCCAAATAATTGATCCTCCATCTTTTAAGTCGTCTCGGTCCACACTAGTAACAACCGCATGTTTTATATTCATGATTTTGATTGAACGAGCAACTTTTTCGGGTTCGTCCCAATCTACCGTTTCTGGTCTTCCAGTTTTAACCCCGCAAAATCCACAAGAACGCGTGCATATATTTCCAAGAATCATGAAAGTAGCCGTTCCTTCACCCCAGCATTCACCCATATTTGGGCAACTACCAGAAGTGCAAATGGTGTTGAGTTTGTATTTATCAACTAAACCTCGAAGTTCGGTATATTTTTGACCTATTGGTAATTTTACTTTAAGCCATTTCGGCTTTCCTGTAGGAAGTACATTTTCTAATACAGATTCCATAATCGGGATTTTATGATGCAAATATACGGAAACTAGCTCAGTTGATAAATTTTTTTAATTGAAATTTAGGGTAAAAATAGTTACCAATACTTATTTAGTTTACCCTTTAGTTTGGATAATTTCGGCAAGTAATTTTTTTGCTCTAAGAATTTTAACTTTTACATTACTCAAAGGCTCATGGAGTTGATTTGCAATTTCTTGATAGCTTAATTCTTGAAAATAACGCAACTGAATTACCTCCTGATAATGAGGTTTTAATTCTTTAATAAATTGAAGTAATTGTGATAAATTTTGTTCAGTAATCAATTTATCTTCTGCTGAAGGAGTTGAATCTGCAACATTGTACGCCCGATAATCATCATCATCAGAAATTTCTATAAAAAAAGAAGTTTTTTTCTTACGTAATATATCTATATGGACATTTTTTGCAATAGCAATTAACCATGTATTAAATTGAAATTCAGAATTGTAAGTGGCTAATTTATCGAATGCTTTTGAGAACGTTTCAATCGTGACATCTTCAGCGTCAGTTTCGTTTTCGGTTCGTTTTAACATAAATCCGTAGACTTCGTTCCAATAAAAATCCAATAGAAAAGTGAAGGCAACTTGATCGCCTAATTTTGCTTTTTCAATTGTGATGTTTATTTCCAATGTACCGGTTTTGAGAAACTATTAGTTACAAATATATTCAATTGGGTGAATAAAAATGCAATCTCAATAATTGGATACCAATACATTACATCTTTTTCTTTCAATTTTCCAGCTGAAAAACCTAACACAATCCAAGTGAACAGGTATCTAAAACCAATTAAACTCAAAACGATGATCCATTGGTATTTAAACGCAAGAAGTAGTATTGGTAAAATAAAAAACAATATTTGGGATATGAAAAATACCGAAAGTTGAATTCTATCAAATGGTTTGTAGTAGGTTGCTGTTGCTATATGGCGTTGTTTTAAAACTTTCCAATCATTATAGCTAGTTTTTGGTTCACAATAGGTAAAACTGTCAGCAGCATAGCAACAAGTGGTATTTCTTCCCTTACTGGTTTGGTTTACAAATAAATCATCGTCGCCAGATCTAATTTTCATATGATCTATAAAACCATTAACTTTAAAAAATTCGTCTTTTTTATAGGCTAAATTTCGACCAATTCCCATATAGGGTCGACCGATTTTTGCCCATGAAAAATACTGAGTTGCATTAAGTAAAGCATCAAAACGAATTAATTTATTCAGGAAGGAACCTTTTACTTTTTCATAGGCTCCATAGCCTAAAACAAAAGTCTTCTGCAATGTAAATTGCGAACTCATTAATGTAATCCAATCCTTTGAGGTTGGATAGCAATCGGCGTCAGTGAAAAGCAAATAGTCTTTTGTTGCCGCTTTGATTCCTAAGGTTAATGCGAATTTCTTATTGCCCCAAAATGCTTCATTATTTACCACTTTAACCACTCTTACATTGGAATATTGCTTTTCAAATTCTTCAAATAGGTCTAAAGTCGCATCGCTGGAAGCATCGTCAATTAAGATAATTTCAAAGTCAGGATAATTTTGTTCCGCTAATAATGGAATAAATTTCACCACATTTTTTTCTTCGTTTTTAGCGCAAACAATTACAGAAATTGGAATTCTTTTAGGAGTTATTTTTTGATTTTTTGCAAATGAAAATTTAGAAAATACAATGGTATAATAAAAAAGTTGCACGGCAACAATAACAATAAAAATATAAAAAAATATAAGTAACATATCTATTTTCCCTCTTTTTTGGATGTGTGCAAAGGTAGGAATTCAAATAGGATTTTCAAACATCGATTTAACATTTAAATTAAAAAAATCGATAAATTTTTATTTTAGATAATGTTAACTTCAGCTTCAATTTGGATTCCAAATTTTTTGTAAATCGTGTCCTGAATTTCTTTGGATACATTTAGAATTTCTTGCCCTGTGGCATTGCCATAATTGACTAAAACCAAAGCCTGATTTTTATGAATTCCAGCATCGCCAAAACGCTTTCCTTTGAAGCCAGCTTGCTCAATTAACCATCCGGCAGGAACTTTTACTTCTGTTTCAGAAATTTCATAAAACTTCATTTCTGGAAACTTCTTATGAATTGTATCAAAATCGGATTTAGAAACAATTGGATTTTTAAAAAAACTACCGCTATTTCCTAATACTTTTGGATCAGGTAATTTACTTTGACGAATTGTAATTACGGCATTGCTAACTTCTTTCAGAGTTGGATTTTTGATGTTTAATTTTTGTAATTCAGAAGTAATATCTCCATAAGAAATATTGATTTTATGATTGCGTTTTGTCAATTTGAAGACCACAGAAGTGATGATATACTGGTCTTTAACTTCATTTTTGAAGACACTTTCTCGGTAGCCAAAATGACATTCCGCTTTATCGAAACTCCTCATTTCTAATGAATCAATTTTCATTGCCTTACACGAAACTAGAGTGTCTTTAATTTCAGTTCCATATGCCCCGATATTTTGAATAGGAGTGGTGCCTACATTTCCGGGTATCAAAGACATGTTTTCTAGTCCTCCAAAATCATTATCAATAGTCCACATTACAAATTCATGCCAATTTTCTCCAGCTTGGCTTTCTACCCATACGAAATCATCATTTTCCTCAACTATTTTTTTTCCTTTTAAATCAATATGAATTACCAAAGCATCGATGTCTTTTGTTAATAGCATATTGCTTCCGCCTCCAAGAATAAATTTATTTTTTGTTTTATTTTCTGCTAAAACAGATTTTAGTTCCTCGATCGAATGAACTGCAACAAATTGTTTTGCATTGGCTTCTATGCCAAAAGTATTGTGGTTTCTTAAAGAAAAATGATTTTGAATTTCCATTTTATATCATTAAAAGTATAATGCAAAAGTACTTTAAACCTAATTAAAATTATAATTTATTTATTCTGTAAATAATCCTCTATTTATAAATCCCATTAGTGGTCTTAAAAGAATTAATTTAGCCGCGGTATCTTTTATGAAATTAGGTTTGGTTAATTCGGAATCATCAAATTGATGAACACAAACGAAACTTTTCAATTTTAAAAACGCAATAGCAGGATGGCCTTTTTCAAAATCTTTGGGACCATTTTTTAAGGTATTTGTTTCAGTTATGTTTAATCCCGAATACACTTTTTTAAATTTTTCATCATCCAAAATAGCTTCCAAATCTTCATAAAAAAAGGAAATTTCTTTTCGGATTTTTCTTAAATCGTTATTTTCTGGGCTGTACATTCCGCCAGCAAAAAAACAATTTCCTTTTTCAATATGAATGTAGTAACCCGGACCATTATTATTACCACGGTTGGTGTTCATCCAAACTCCCATATGGGTTTTATAAGGATCTTTGTTTTTAGAAAAACGGATATCACGATTTATTCTGAATGTGCAGTTCTTAACTTCTAAAAGTTCTAAACTTGCATCTTGTGGTTTCAATATTTCTAGAAAACCTTGAATTAATTGGTGATATTCTTTTTTATATTCCTCGTATCTCTTTTTATTGTCTAAAAACCAATCTCTATTATTATTGGATTTTAAATCTATAAGAAACTGAAATGATTTTTCTGAAAGCATGATTTATTGTAATTGTTTTGTTAAATCCTCTTCACTAATATAGCCGGAATGTTTCCATACAATTTTATTGTCTTTGTAAATAAACAACATTGGAAGTTCATCTATTTTCATCTGAGAAATAAGTGTTTTATTTTCATCAGCATTTAATCTTACAATAGTAATCTTGTCTCTCATTTCATTTTGCATTTTTAGTAGATAAGGAGTCATTTTTTTACAAGGAGCGCACCATTCAGCATAAAAATCTATCAAAACAATTTTATCTGTTTTTAGTAGTTCGTTGTATTCTTGAATGCACATTCCAATAATTTTATCACTTGGAACAGATAATCCAGCGGCATTCCACTTCATGATTCCGCCTTGTAATTCATAAATATTATTGAAGCCTAATTCTACTAATTTTTCAGCTGCTTTTTTACTTCTTCCTCCACTCATGCAGTAAATAAAAACGGGTTTTGACTTATCATATTTGCTAACTTTGCCTTCAAAACTATCGCCGTTCCAGTCAATATTAATAGCGTTATCAATATGTTGGCCTGCAAATTCTTCAGGTGATCGAACGTCAATAATTGCGGGTTGTATTGTAGATTTAATTTTTTCAGCAAAATTTACTGCTGCAATAGATTCATATTTTGCATTAGTTTGTCCGTTGCAACTTGCAAATAAGATTCCGATAAATAGAAAATTTAAAATGTTTGCTTTCATAATTGTATTTTATGTTTTAATAAATCTAAAATTATTGTTTTTTCAAAAATTACAAGTTAAATATTTTATAACTCTGATGTGTTGATTTTATAATAGATTCTGTACGTTCTGGATGAGTATCTGAAATAAAAAGTTGGCCAAAATCTGAATTGTTGACCATTTCAATTATTTTTTCAACGCGAGTTTCATCTAATTTATCAAATATATCATCAAATAATAAAATTGGATTTTCACCAGAATTCTTTTTTACAAATTCAAATTGCGCCAATTTCAATGCTATTAAAAATGATTTTTGTTGTCCTTGTGATCCAAATTTTTTTATTGGATAATGATCAATTTCAAATGACAAATCGTCTTTGTGAATTCCCGCACTTGTGTATTGCAAAACTCTATCTTTATTGATGCTTTCATTTAATAATTGCAATAAATCTTTTTCAAACAATTGGCTTTCATAAACCAATTGAACTGTTTCAGCCGAACCGGTAATTGTTTGATGGTGTTTGTTGAAAATGGGAACAAAATCAGCTAGAAATTCTTTTCTTTTTTCAAATAATATTTTGCCTAATTCATCTAATTGCTGATTGTAAATTGACAAGGTGTCTGTTTCAAAAACTTGATTTAAGGCAAAATATTTAAGTAATGCATTACGCTGACTTAATGTTTTTTGATATTGAATTAACTGATTTAAATAGGTAGAATCCAATTGAGAAATTACTGTATCAATGAATTTTCTTCTCGTTTCACTGCCTTCTACAATTAAATCTCTATCGGCAGGTGAAATAATTACTAATGGGATAAATCCTATATGCTCCGAGAACTTATCATATTGTTTACCGTTGCGTTTTAGAATTTTTTTCTGCCCTTTTTTTAGGCTACAAATTACTATTTCAGATCGTTCCTTTTTTTCAAATTCACCTTCAATTACAAAAAACTCTTCGCCGTGTTTTATATTTTGTACTGCTAATGGATTAAAATAACTTTTGCCGTAGGATAAATGAAAAATAGCATCCAAAACATTGGTTTTTCCTATACCATTTTTTCCTACGAAACAATTTATTTTGTTGTCAAAATCGAAATTTGCTTCCGAAAAATTTTTATAGTTGAATAATGAAATTTTTTTAAGATACATTCTGTAAAACGGCTAGAATAGGAGAGACTTTAATTTCTAATTTTGTTTATTTAATACTGGTGCAAATTATTGAAAATTATCCATAAAACCTCATTTTTATCAATTTGAATTCTAAATATTTTTATAATTTGATCAAAAGCATGTCAGAATAATCTAAATGTTACTTTTATTTGAATTTAAACGTATTTTTTTTATGACAGTTTGAATAAAAATTTTATTTTTGCCACTCACTAATTTAAATTAAAATGGCAACGTACAATAAAAGAGGCTATAAAACCCCAAAAGAGAAAGTAGAAACTGACACTCAAGTTGAAAATATAACTATAGATGAAAAAGATAGCGCTACTGCTGGTGTGTTTAATTCATTAGATCAAACCGCTTCAAAAACTGAAGAATTTGTAGCTAAAAATCAAAAAGCAATTTTTGGAATTGTTGCTACAATTGCATTAGTAACCGTAAGTTATGTATTGTTTCAAAAATTTGTTGTGGAACCTAAAGAAGAGAATGCTGCAAGCGAAATGTTTTTAGCGCAACAAAACTTCCAAAAAGCCACTGAAGGTACTAAAAGCGATTCATTATATAATTTAGCACTCAAAGGTTCTGAAGGTAAATTTGGTTTTATCGATATCGCTTCTAAATATGAAGGAACAGATGCAGGAAATTTAGCTAATTATTATGCAGGAATGGCATACTTAAATACTGGTAAATATGATCAAGCTATTTCTTATTTGGAAAAATTTAAATCGGAAGATATGGTATTAAGTACTTTAGCAGTTGGCGCCATTGGAGATGCTCATTCACAAAAAAACCAACCTAAAGAAGCTTTAGAATTTTATGTAAAAGCATCTGAAAGTAATAAAAATGAGTTTACGACTCCTCGTTTTCTTTTAAAAGCGGGTCAAACTGCTCTAGGATTAAATAATAAATCAGATGCCTTAAAATATTTTACCGAAATTAAAGAAAAATATGAAGCAACTCCAGAAGCTTCAAATATTGATGCATTAATTGGTTTATCTCAATAAGGATTTTAGATTTCTGATATCAGAATTCGGGTTCTAAAATTTATAATGATGGCTACCGCTAACAAAAATTTATCAAATTACGATAAGAATACAATCCCAAGCGCGAAAAATTTTCGGTTTGGGATTGTTGTTTCTGAATGGAACCCAGCAATCACTGAAGGTCTATTTTCTGGTGCAGAAGCAGCATTATTAGATTGTAATGCACTTCATGAAAATATTGTACGTTGGGATGTTCCGGGAAGTTTTGAGTTGGTTTACGGTGCAAAAAAAATGATAGAAACTCAAAAATTAGATGCTATTATTGTTATTGGTTGCGTAATAAAAGGGGAAACAATGCATTTTGAATTTGTTTGCGAAGGCGTAACCCAAGGAGTAAAAGATTTAAATATTAAATATGATGTTCCAGTAATTTTTTGTTTGTTGACCGATAATAATGAGCAACAATCTATCGATAGAAGTGGAGGAATTCATGGAAATAAAGGAACCGAAGCAGCAATAGCAGCATTAAAAATGGCCTATTTACGCAGTCAAGCTAATATGAAATAATTAATTTTATAATACATCCTTCAATATAACAAAACCTCTATATTTTAGAGGTTTTTTTTATAATTTTGGTATGAAAGCCAACAGAAATTAGTTAAATTTGTGCATTCACGAATAACCCTAAATTACAATTTATTTAAATGTCGAGTATAATTCAATTGCTTCCAGATCACGTTGCCAATCAAATTGCGGCTGGTGAAGTTGTTCAAAGACCCGCTTCGGT
>CALPMA020000045.1 GCA_943324545.2 Chitinophaga pinensis | reverse complement strand
CGCTCTGATTCCTGAAGCATGCACGAAAATGTCTTTTCCTGTTTCTTCGTCTGTAATGAATCCGTAACCTTTTGATTCATTGAAAAATTTAACTGTTCCTGTACGCATTGTAAAAATAATAATAATTTATAATGTCACAAATGTAAACTTTATTGTAATACGAAAATCATTTGTGTGTATTTTTTTTCGAAAATTATTGATTTTCAGAGTTTTCTAGAGTTGCTTTCCATTAAATTATTATAATTTCAGCTTAAAATTCCCAAAATTCGAAGCTGTAAAATACCTTTTTCACATCATAATGTTTTTCTTTCAGAAGCTATATGGAGCTCGGTTAAATATGATATTAAGAAAAACTTAGAGGCATGTCTTTTTTACCTCTAGTATTTGGAAAATCAAGACCTTTTATTGGGTAATTTTTGGTAGATGGGGAAATTTCATTTTCTTGAGCCAATCTTTTGTTGAAAAAAGTAATTTCAATTACTGTTGGCAAATGAGTTCCTTTTATGGTTAAATTATTATTATTTCCATGAACATGCATTACATGAAAATCACCTTTTAACAAAGAAATTAATGAGTCAAATTCGGCGCTTTTGCTTTCTAAGTCGTGAAACTCCACTGCCATTCCAGATATTTGATGAAAATAAGGTTTCATCGAAGTAAGTACATCAAATTCACTTCCTTCGATGTCCATTTTTACGAAAGTATCACATTTGCTATCAACTATTTTTTTTCCTGCCATATTCATGACTTGGTCAAAGGTTAAAAATTCAGGATTGTTTAGATTTCCTACTCCATAACAATGAAAATTAATATTCTTTTTTTCGTCAAAGAATACTTTAAAATCTTGAATGGCTTTAAATTGCCTTACTGCAGCTTTTAATCTAAATCTTTTGATATATTTAAAAAATTTTAAAACCAGACTAGAATGGGTTACAGAAAAATCAAAAGCATGAATTGTAATCTCTCTTTTGCTTTTAAAATCTTTTTCAAAAGACCAATCGGCGTTAATGCCAAAACTTATAAGTAGGTCTGTGCTTTCAATTAGCTTGTTCGACAAAACATAACCACCATCATGAATTCTTCCAATTCTAATTAGTTCGTCATTATTTATCAATAATGGAGCTAAACTTTTAATGTCGTATATCATAGTAATAATTTAAAGAAGTCAAAAATAAATAAATTAAATTAACTATTAGCTTTAAAATTTAAATTAAACAAAAGGTCATAATAAAACGTAAAAGGGCTTCTTTATTTATTCCATTTTCAGCTTAATATGCAACTCATTTAACTGATTTTCATCGATAATTGAAGGAGCATCAATCATTACATCGCGACCTGAATTGTTTTTTGGAAAGGCAATAAAATCCCGAATGGTTTCTTGTCCGCCTAAAATAGCTACCAATCGATCCAAACCAAATGCCAATCCTCCGTGTGGTGGCGATCCAAATTGAAACGCATCCATCAAGAAACCAAATTGATTTTTAGCTTCTTCTTCGGTGAACCCTAAGTATTTAAACATTAACTGCTGAGTTGCTTTATCATGAATTCTGATGGAACCTCCACCAATTTCGTTACCGTTCAGTACCATATCATAAGCATTGGCGCGAACTTTTCCTGGGTTTGTTGCCAATAATTCCATGTCTTCAGGTTTTGGAGAAGTAAACGGATGGTGCATTGCGTGCCACCTTCCAGATTCTTCATCTAATTCTAATAAAGGGAAATCAACTACCCATAATGGCGCAAACTCCGCTGGATTTCTCAATCCTAAACGAGTAGCTAGTTCCATTCTTAAAGTAGAAAGCTGGGTTCTTGTTTTATCGGCTGGACCTGAAAGTACAAATAGCATATCTCCCGGTTTTGCACCAGTAATTTGAGCCCATTTTGCTAAATCTTCTTGGTTGTAAAATTTATCAACGGATGATTTATAAGTTCCATCTTCATTGCATTTTACATAAACCATTCCCAAAGCACCAATTTGTGGTCGTTTCATCCAGTCAATTAAAGCGTCAATTTCTTTACGAGAATAGTCTCCAGTTCCTGGAGCGGCAATTCCAACTACCAATTCAGCAGAATTAAAAACAGAAAAATCTTTGTGTTGGGCACATTCGGTTAACTCGCCAAACTCCATTCCAAAACGGATATCTGGCTTGTCATTTCCATAAGTTTTCATAGCATAATCATAGGTAATTCTAGGAAATTTATCCACTTCAATTCCTTTGATTTCTTTCAATAAGTGTCGTGTTAATCCTTCAAAAACATTCAATATATCTTCTTGTTCAACAAAAGCCATCTCACAATCTATTTGGGTGAATTCAGGCTGTCTGTCGGCACGTAAATCTTCATCACGGAAACACTTCACTATTTGGAAATATTTATCCATTCCGCCTACCATCAATAATTGTTTGAAAGTTTGTGGCGATTGTGGTAAGGCATAAAATTGCCCAGCATTCATTCGGCTTGGAACTACAAAATCTCTTGCTCCTTCAGGTGTCGATTTAATTAAATATGGAGTTTCCACTTCGCAAAAATCTAAATCGGAAAGGTATTTTCTAACTTCCATTGCCACTTTATGGCGAAAAAGCAAGTTGTTTTTTACCGGATTTCTTCTAATATCTAAATAACGGTATTTCATTCGGATGTCTTCACCGCCGTCGGTTTCATCTTCAATGGTAAAGGGCGGAGTTAAAGCAGCATTTAAAATGGTCATTTGTGAGACTAAAATTTCAATTTCGCCAGTAGCCATAGTAGCGTTTTTGGATTCGCGCTCAATTACAGTTCCTTTCACTTGAATTACAAATTCACGACCTAGTGTTTTCGCCAATTCAAAGATGGATTTTTCGGTACGACTTTCGTCAAATAATAATTGGGTAACTCCATAACGATCTCTTAAATCAACCCAATTCATGAATCCTTTGTCACGCGATTTTTGAACCCAACCCGCAAGTGTTACTTCTTTATTAATATGAGTAGCGTTTAACTCGCCACAAGAATGACTTCTATACATTATTGTAATTTTAGATTGCAAAAATACTATTTTGTTTTTGATTAAGGTTTTAGTGATAAAATTTATTTTAAAAATTTAAATCCCGTATCTTTGAAATCTAAATTTAATTTTAACCAAGATGAAAAAAATGGTATTATTAGGATTTTTCCTAGGATATTCAATATTGAGTGTTGCTCAATCTAACAACTTTGTGATTTTTAAAGCTGAAATTGCTAATAAAAACACAGATTTTATTTCTATTAGAGATAATAAAAAGGTGTATAAAAAGATCCAAGTCAACAAAGACGGATTTTTTAAAGACACTTTAAATGTGAAAGACGGATTGTATCAAATGTATGATGGGGTAGAAGTGACGAGTTTGTATTTAAAAAACGGTTACGACTTAAGTTTAAAAATGGATGCGAAAAAATTTGATGAGTCTATTGTTTATACTGGTGTTGGAGCAAATGAAAATAATTATTTAGCCCAAGCTACTATTGAAGATAGCAAATTAGATTATGATAAAATATTTGCATTAAAAGAAGCAGAATTTAACGCCAAGGTGGATGAAATAAGTAATGCTAACTTAGCAAAATTAGAGAGTAGTAATTTAGATCCTGCATTTATCGAACTGCAAAAAATGAACATTGAAGGTAATAAAATGGGAATGAAGCAATATTTTGGTGAAGCTCAAAAAAAGCAGCTTTTAAATAATACCATTTCTGTGCCGTTTGACTATTTGAATTTCAAAGGTGGAAATACAAAGTTATCTGATTTTAAAGGAAAGTATGTTTACATTGATGTTTGGGCAACTTGGTGCGGTCCTTGTCGTGCTGAAATTCCATTTTTGAAAAAGACAGAAGAGAAATACGAAGGTAAAAATATAGCTTTTGTGAGTATCTCTGTGGATGTTCAAAAAGACTTCGAGAAATGGAAAAAATTTGTTGCTGAAAAGCAATTAGGAGGAGTGCAACTTTTTGCTGATAAAGATTGGAATTCCGATTTCATGAAAAGCTACAGCATCAATAGTATTCCAAGATTTATTTTGATAGACCCAACAGGGAAAATAGTAAGTGCAGATGCTGCACGACCATCATCTCCAAAACTTTCTGAGCAATTGGATGCATTATTGAAATAGAAAAACAAATTAGTATATAAAAAAACCGGGATCAATTTGATTCCGGTTTTTTTGCAATACGGTTGACTTTTATTTACTTAACTCAACGAAATACTTGTAAAACAATGGGATCGTTTCGATCCCTTTTAGGTAATTGAAAATACCAAAATGTTCGTTAGGTGAGTGAATTGCATCGCTGTCTAATCCAAATCCCATTAAAATAGTTTTGCATTTAAGTTCTTTTTCAAATAAAGCTACAATTGGAATACTTCCGCCAGAGCGAACTGGAATTGCTGGAACTCCAAAAGTTTCGGTGTAAGCCCTATTTGCCGCTTTGTAACCAATACTGTCTGTTGGCGTAACATAACCTTGACCACCATGATGTGGGGTAACTTTCACGGTAACTCCTGCAGGCGCAATACTAGTAAAGTGTTTTGTAAATAAATCGGTGATATTTTCCCAATCTTGATTTGGAACCAAACGCATTGATATTTTTGCGAAAGCTTTACTAGCAATAACTGTTTTGGCACCTTCACCAGTATAGCCGCCCCAAATACCGTTTACATCTAAGGTAGGTCGGATGGAATTTCTTTCATTAGTTACATAGCCTGTTTCTCCATAAACGTCATTTAAGTCCAATGCCTTTTTATAATTTTCTAAATTGAAAGGCGCTTTTGCCATTTCGGCACGTTCTTCAAGCGATAATTCTTCTACATTATCATAGAAACCAGGAATGGTAATGTGATTGTTTTCATCGTGAAGCGAAGCAATCATTTTGGAAAGCACGTTGATAGGATTGGCAACAGCCCCACCGTACAAACCAGAATGCAAGTCACGATTTGGACCTGTAACTTCCACTTCTACATAACTCAAACCCCTTAATCCGGTGGTAATAGAAGGCTGTTGATTGGAAATCATTCCAGTGTCTGAAATCAAAATGACATCACATTTTAGTTTTTCTTGATTGCGTTCAACAAACCAGCTTAAGCTTTTGGAGCCCACTTCTTCTTCGCCTTCAATCATGAATTTTACATTACAAGGCAAAGAATTGGATTGCACCATATATTCTAAAGCCTTCACGTGCATGTACATTTGCCCTTTGTCATCGCAAGCGCCTCTGGCAAAAATGGCTCCTTCAGGATGAATTTCGGTTGTTTTTATAACCGGTTCAAAAGGAGGTGAAGTCCAAAGTTCCATTGGATCTGGTGGTTGCACATCATAATGCCCGTAAACCAAAACCGTTGGAAGCGTTTTGTCGATAATTTTTTCTCCATATACGATAGGATATCCAGGAGTATCGCAAATTTCAACCAAGTCGCAACCGGCATTTTCCAGACTCCATTTTACTGCATCGGCGGTGTTAAATATATCTTGAGAATAAGCGGGATCGGCACTTACAGAGGGGATTTTTAATAATTCAATTAACTCGTTTATAAAGCGAGACTTGTTTTCTTGAACGTAGGTTTTTATTGTATTCATAATAAATGTGTAGTTTTTTGAATTCCAAAAATACAAAAAAGAGTTTGAAAAAATTTATAATTAATAATTGCTTCGCCAATTCAAAAAATAAAAAGATTTATTTTTTTGGGCCATAATTTATAATTAATTGTATATTTGCACACTCAATTTTGCGGATATGGTGAAATTGGTAGACATGCCAGACTTAGGATCTGGTGCCGCAAGGCGTGTAGGTTCGAGTCCTATTATCCGCACTTTAAAAACCTCAAGGTACCATTTAGTATTTTGAGGTTTTTTTATGTTATTTATTTTTGAAAATTTATTAATGAGTCTTTTTCAATACTATTTTTAAACGTTTAATAACTAAACACATACGTTAACTAAGTGATTTCTTTTTTTTGAAAATTAGTATATAATTTAATATATTTGTAAAAATCAAAAAACTATGAAAAATAAATTACTTCTATTGATTTTTGGGTTGGTTTTGAATGCCCAAATTATTTTTGCCCAATCTTGGATTGCTAGACCAAATTTGCCAAGTACAGCAAGAACGGCTGTAGGATCATTTGCAATTAACTCAAAAGGCTATTATATTGGAGGAGAGACTTCTTCTAGTGTCAATTTAGTGGATACTTGGGAATACGATACCACATCAAATACATGGTCTCAAAAAGCCAACTATCCTGGAACAGGAACTCAAAAAGGAGTTGCTTTCTCAATAAATGGCGTTGGATATTATGGATTAGGCACTGCAGGAGGACAATTATATTCATATAATTCACAAAATAATGCATGGACGCAAAAAGCGACTTGTAATTTAACAGGCATTAGTTTTTGGTCAACCACTTATTTTGTTGTAGGGACTAAAGTTTATTTTTTAGATCAAAACAACAAATTTTTTACTTATGATTCTGTTGCAAATTCTTGGAGTTTATTATCAGATTTCACAGGAATAAAAAGAGTTACAGGTGTTGGTTTTTCTATAAACAATAAAGGATATATATGCACGGGTTATAATGCCACTTCTGCTGGTAATACCATGCTAAATGATTTATGGGAATACAACCCTTCAAACAGCACATGGACTCAAAAAACAGCTCTTCCTGCTGCTGGTCGCTATGCTTCTTTTGGATTTGCATTCAATAATAAAGGATATGTTTTAGGTGGAGAAAGAAATTCAGGCATTATGCTAAATGAATTTTGGGAATACAATCCTACAACTGATTCATGGTCAACACTTCCAAATTACTTAAGTGGCTCAAAAAATTATTTATCTGGTTTTGTAATAAACAATAGTGTTTATGCTGGATTCGGAAGCCCAGGATTTGGAGTTTCTTTTAATGAATACGGATTCTATAATCAATTTTGTACACCACTAAGTAGCTCTTTAACCAATGGACTAGTAGGTTATTGGCCATTTTGTGGTAATGCTAATGATGAAAGTGGGAATGGTAATAATGGAATAATAAATGGGGCAACATTGACGACTGATAGATTTGGAAACCCTAATCGAGCCTTTAATTTTAATGGGAATAATTATATAGAAATTCCTAGTAGTAGTGTATTTGACACAAATAATATTAGTGTTAGTATGTGGGTTAGTAGTGCAAATATTCAACGTCAAATGGCATTAATTCGATTAAATTACACTAATGCTTCTAATGAACAATTTGGAATTGTTCTTAATGATTTAAATCAATACGGCGTAGCAGTTGCTGCAAAATATAATAATCCAAATTGTGTAGCTAGTTTAGGATGGCAAAAAAATGAAAAAATTCAAAATATTTTGGATAATAATTACCATCATATTGTAGGAACTATAAGTGGCAATTCTTTAAAGATATATATTGATGGAATTCTAGCTCAATCTCAAACGACTAACTTTTCTCAAACATCCAATTGTTGGGGAGGGGATATTCAGATTGGAAGAAATTGGTCTAATTTCACTGATTTTTTCAGCGGAAAAATAGACGACATTGGTATTTGGAACAGAGCTTTAACGGCTAATGAAATTCAACAATTATATACTGCTTGTCCAAATCCAACTCCAGTTCCAACTGGAATTACTGCCCAAACACTATGTTCAGGGTCAACCGTTGCCAATTTATCAGCAACAGGAACGGATATTAAATGGTATGCTGCGGCAACAGGTGGAACACAATTAGCAGCTACAACGGCCCTTGTAAACGGAACAACGTATTATGCCTCTCAAACAGTTTCAGGTTGCGAAAGCACAACAAGATTGGCGGTTACAGTTAGTTTGACTAATCCGATAACAGCAGTATCAAGTTCGCCAATTTTATGTATTAATACACAGTTTTCAATAATTACCCATACCACTACTGGCGCTACCGGAATTGGAGTAGCATCAGGTATACCATCAGGGGTATCTGTAACATGGGCAGGTAATACGATAACGATTAGTGGAATGTTTACGATTTCTGGTGTATTTAATTATAGTATTCCAGTAATAGGAGGATGCGGAGGTTCAGCTACAGGAATTATAATTGTAAACCCTAATAATTCTGTAACAGTAGCATCAAGCTCGCCAACTTTGTGTATATATTCGGCTTTAACTCCTATTACTCATACCACTACTGGAGCTACCGGAATTGGAGTAGCCACAGGATTGCCAACAGGCATAACTGCTTCATGGGCAGGCAATACAATTACCATTAGTGGTACACCAACGGTTTCTGGAATATTTAATTATAGCATTCCATTTACAGGAGGATGTGGTACAGTAAATGCTACCGGAACCATTATTGTGTTACCTAATAGTACTGCTCCTACTGGAAGTGCTTCCCAAACACTATGTTCAGGGTCAACCGTTGCAAATCTAACCGCAACAGGAACTAATATTAAATGGTATGCTGCGGCAACAGGTGGAACACAATTAGCAGCTACAACTGCCCTTGTAAACGGAACAACGTATTATGCCTCTCAACAAACGGTTAATGGATGTGAAAGTACTACAAGATTGGCGGTAACGGTTAGCGTGAATAATCCAACTGTCGGTGCTACAAATACAACAATTTGTAGTGGTCAAACCACAACTCTTTCATTATCAGGGGTTTCTAACTCATCTGGAACTTTGACTAATTTATCCGGGCCTTATTATTTCAATGGTAATACTTATTATAAATCTTCAAATTCAGTTTCATGGAGTCAAGCGGTTCAAAATAGTAGTGCAATCGGTGGTCATCTCTTTATTCCAAACTCACTTAATGAAATTAATTTTGTTATTCAAGATATATATAATAATTCAGCACCTGGACCTGGAATTAACATTGGAATAACGGATGCTCAAAATGAAGGGATTTGGTTAGATGTTCTGGGGAATCAATTGAGTTATACCAATTGGGAAGCAGGAGAACCCAATAATTTAGGTAATGAAGATTATGGCATTATGTATTCAAATAGCAAATGGAATGACATACCTGATAATCAATTTTACCCGTATGTTGTTGAATTTGAGGGTTTTAATTCAAGTTATTTATGGTCAACAGGAGCAACAACTGCATCGATCATTGTTTCTCCAAATACAACCACTACTTACTGGTGTGATGTTACTACCAATGGGGTAACGTGTAGAAAAAACATTACTATATCAGTAATTGTAACTACTCCTCCTACAGGAAGTGCCACCCAAACACTATGTCCAGGGTCAACCGTTTCAAATCTAACTGCAACTGGAACAGATATTAAATGGTATGCTACTGCAACAGGTGGAATACAATTAGCAGCTACAACTGCCCTTGTAAACGGAACAATTTATTATGCCTCTCAAACGGTTCAGGGTTGTGAAAGTACTACAAGATTGGCGGTAACAGCAAGTTTTTTAACAGTTAATGCACCAACAGGAACTGCAATACAGTATTTTTGTGGGCAATCAACAATTGCAAGTTTCGTTTTAAATGGATCAAGTATAAAATGGTATGCAACTTCAACTGGAGGAGCAGAACTTCCTTTAACTACCCTAATATCTAATGGAGCTTTTTATTATGCAAGTAATAATAGTAACAATTGTGAAAGTGCGACAAGATATGCTGTAAGAGGTTATATTAAAAATACTAGCTTAACTGCTTCATCAACAACTATTTGTGGAGGTTCTCCAGTGACATTAACAGCATCGGATTCATTTTCTTCTTCACCAACTTTTTTATGGTCAACAGGAGATACTACCGCTTCACTCATAGTTACCCCTCAAGTTTCAACCACTTATTGGGTTGATATTATTTCTTTTGGGGGCTCTTGTAGAAAATATATTTCTATAATTGTTAATAATCCTACCGTTTCAGCTTCAAATACAGTTCTTTGTCAACCTGGAACAGTAGCAATTACTGCAAATAGTCAAGCAGGTTTAAGCACTAATAGCTGTTCAAGTACTGTTTTATCAACAAATTTGCAAACCAACTTATTGGCTTGGTATCCATTTTGCGGAAATGTAAATGATCAAACTTCAAACAATCATAATGGTACTGTAACAGGAACCACAACTTACATTAACGACAGAAATAATAATCCCTCAAGTGCTTTTTTCTTTGACGGTGCTACAAAAATTAAAATACCACACAATAATTCTCTTAATGCATTTCCTTTATCGGTTTCAGCATGGGTAAAATCATCTGATTTAAGTCCGGGTCATATAATTGGAAAATATGAAAATGCCACATGGAATGGTTGGGGAATAGCTTTTGACCCAAAAGGTTCAGGGTTTTATTTGCGAGGCAGAAACAGTGCATTGATTTCTGGATACGATGACTATCCAGAATTTAGTACTCCGTCAATGAACGATAATTCATGGCATAATTTAGTTTTTGTAGTTGATCAATATTCTGGAAGAATTTATCTTGACGGTGTGTTACAAGACACTCAATTATGGAGAGGAACCCCTGGTATTGCTAATTCATCTTGGCCTATGAATATTGGTTATTATGCCCATACTTATGCTGGAATTGGTTCTGATACTGGTTATTTTAATGGAACTATAGATGATATTGGAGTTTGGGGAAGAGCGTTAACAGATGTTGAGGTGCAGCAATTGTATTCATTACAACGTGCTGCAACTTATCTATGGTCAACAGGTGCGACTACGGCAACAATCAATCCAAATGTAACCCAAACAACACAATATTGGGTTGATATTACTTTAAATGGAATTACTTGTAGAAAGAACATTACTATAACAGTAATTCCAAATACCGCTCCTACAGGCAGTACTTTTCAAACATTTTGTTCGGCTTCAACTGTAGCTAGTTTAACTGCAACTGGAACAGATGTCAAATGGTATGCTGCGGCTACAGGAGGAACTCCATTAGCAGCCACAACTGCTCTTGTAAACGGAACAACCTATTATGCTTCTCAAACGGTTCAGGGATGTGAAAGCACTAACAGATTTAGAGTGGTGGTTTCATTAAATAATCCTTCTATTAGTGCTACTGCAACTACTATTTGTGGAGGGTCGTCAGTTTCATTAACAGCTTCAGATGGCAATAATTCTCAACAAATAGATAATAAAGTAGCATCTTTTGATACAGATAATAATAAAATGATAAATTTATCATATCCATCTCAAGCCTATCCGAGTATTAATTTTTCTTATGATTTTTGGTTTAATACTTCAAGAACAATTACCTTAATTCCCGAGAAAACAGGAGGAGGAAGTTTATATGGTGGTAGAAATAATCAGAATTATGCTGTTTTGCCAGGGTATCAATCCCTAGCTCCTTTCCTAAGAGGAACGGGCGTTTCTGTTGGTACAAATGGAATTGTAATTTTAGAACATTGCCCATACTTTATTGACTCAAGATTAACTTATGCAGCAAATTTGAATGGATGGCATCACTGTGCAGTTACTTATCAAAATAATGCAATTAATTTATATATAGATGGAGTTTTTGTAACATCTAGAAATAATGGAACTAATTTTGGAGGCAATGGAACCATTTATAATAATGCTGGTTTAATACAGTTTATAGGGTTTGGATATAATGGGAGTTATTCTGGCGGTGCATCAAATGACAGTTACACCGGAAAACTTGATGAATACAGACAATGGTCTGTTGCTTTGACTCCAAGTCAAATAACTCAAATTTATAACAGAAAATTACAATCTATTTCTATGGCTCAATGTAATTTGAATTTAACTTTTGACCAAAATACAATAGATAATAATAGTATTACGCCTTCTGGTTTGTCGTTATCAAACACAACTTTGCCAACTTTTACATCTGATAATTCATTCCAAATAGGTGGATTTACGGGTACAACTATAAACAGTATAACTAATACTAATTTCACAGGAACAAGTTCATCAACTTATACTTGGTCAACAGGACAAACAAGTCAAACCATAACAGTTATTCCTGCACAAACCACACAGTATTGGGTAGATGTAACTACAAATGGGGTTACTTGTAGAAAATTCATTACTGTAAATGTAAATACAAACATAGCTCCGTCTATTAATATAACCACACAAAGTTCTTGTACTATACCTTCAGGATCAGTTCAAGTAAATTCTCCTATTTCTGGTGGCATAACGCCTCAAAATTTATTTATTTCCGAAATTACCGATGCTACAACTGGAGCATTGGTTTACATTGAATTGTTTAATAAAACCGGAAACACGGTTAATTTAAGCAATTACAAAATTAAGGTATATAATAATGGAGGAATCACCCCAAGTTGTGTATCTATTTTGTCAGGTTCAATAGCAAATAATTCAACCTATGTAATTAAATTATCAGATTCTAACAATGCAAATGGTATAATTCCGAATTTAACATTGCTAACCTGCGCAGGGATTGATATAGACGACAATATTAGACTGACTAATCTTAATGATGTTGAAATAGATATTTGGGGAAGAACTGATGGAATTGCTTTTACACCTAATAATCAAACTGGATATACTTATAGAAGACATTCAAACGCAATTTTACCAAGTACAACATGGTCGCCAGCGGATTGGGATGAAATTTCTCAAGAAGATTATTCTAATGTTGGAACCTATGTATTCCCGACCAATAATCTTTATAATTATAGTGTAGACGGAGGTGTTTATCAAACGGGTACAATTTTTACTGGTTTGTCAGTTGGAAATCACACAGTCACTGTAAAAGATATGAATACGGGATGTACTTCAAGTACTACATTTACAATACAATCGGCTTCAGTTGTGCCAACAGGTAACATAGCGCAAACATATTGTAGCGGTGCTGCCGTTAGTAATCTTGTTGCAAATGGAACAGCTATCAAGTGGTATTTAACGCCTTCAGGAGGAACTGCCTTATATAGCAGAACTTTATTACTAAATAACACAAGCTATTTTGCTACTCAAACTATAAATGGATGCGAAAGTGAAACAAGATTGGAAGTTAAAGTAACAATAATTAACGTTCAAATAACCACTCCAAATACTACGGTTTGTCCAGGTACTCCAACAACTTTAACTGCCTCAGATTTGAATAATTTGGGAAGTGCCAATTGTTTAAATGTATCGGCACAAATTCGAAATGGATTACAGGCATTTTATCCATTCTGCGGAAATGCTAATGATATAAGTGGTAATAGTTTAAATGGAAATGTTCTTGGAGCTTCGTTGACTTCAGATAGATTTGGCAATTTGAATTCAGCTTATTCATTTGTACAAAATCAACAAATTTCTATTCCAAACACATCCGGTAGAAACACCTACCCGCTAACAATTAGTTTATGGTATAATACGGCAACAGTTAGCGATGGTCAAGGACAAAACGGAAGAAGTATTTTTACTAAATACACTCCTGCGGCTTGGAATGGGTTTGGGATTGGATTATTTGATTATTCAAATGAAGGTCAAGGAATAGCAGCAGCTCCTTTTTACCTAAGAAACACCTCTAATAGAGTTATAGGTTTGTATAATGAATCAGCATTTAATCAATCTAATGTTCGCTTTAACACATGGTATCATGTTGTGTTTACCTTGGATGCATATGGTGGAAAAATGTATTTAAATGGACAATTAATCTCTACACACAATTGGACTGGAACAGCTGGTCCAAGTAACGCCGGAGATTTATGGAAAATAGGTGGAAAGTGGAATTATTGGTTTAATGGAAAAATCGACGACGTAGCAATATGGAATAGAGTATTAAGTCCAATTGAGATCCAAGAAATACACAATACGCCTATGACAACAAGTACTTCTACTTATTTATGGTCAACAGGGGAAACAACACCTACAATTAATGTTAATCCAACTCAAACAACAGAATATTCAGTTGCTGTAACAACAAATGGAGTTACCTGTACTAAGAGTATCACAATTACAGTAGGAGGCACGACACCTTCTCCGCTTGGGGCAAATAATCAAACAATGACTCAAGGAGCAACTCTAGCGAATTTAGTGGTAACAGGACAAAATATTTTGTGGTATTCAATTCCGTTTGGAGGCACTCCTTTGCCGGCAAACACGCCATTAGTAAGCGGAGTTACTTATTATGCTTCACAAACTATTAACGGATGTGAGAGCCCATTTAGGTTACCGGTAATTGTTCAAATTACTCTGGGGAACGATGAATTTAATTCAATAAAAATCGTTTATAGCCCGAACCCAGTTACTGATATTCTAACAATTAATGCATCTATCGAATTAAAATCTGCAAAAATTTGTAATTTATTAGGTCAAACTATATTACAACAGCGTTTTAATTCTAATGAAATACAGTTAAATATGAGCAACATGCCATCAGGAACTTATTTTGTAATTGTAGAAGCCGACAACAAAAAAGAAACCTTTAAGATTTTGAAGAAATAAATTCTAATTTAATTCAATAAACCACAGGCTTAAAGCCTGTGGTTTATATAGACATTATAAAGAATGATTGTTTTAAAGTGTAGCATTAATTTCTTCAATAAGACACAGACTTGCATAAAAATTAATTTTTGGAAATAAAATTTCCAATCTTCTATTCTTGCCTTTTTACCTTTATTTTACTTACTTCTTATCCAAAAAAATAAATAATTTAAAAAACACGTTTTTTTTATAAGAATAGTGTTGATTTTTATGTTTTAAAAAATTATCTTTGCGCCTTGAAAAACATACCTAAATATTCTTTTTAGAAAATTTGTTTTTTATAAGTCTAATTAGCTATTTAATAAATACATAAGCAATGTCAAAAGTAATAGGAAAAGTATCGCAAATCATTGGGCCAGTAGTTGATGTAGTATTCAACGGTAAGGACGTAGAACTTCCAAAAATTTATGATTCATTAGAAATCACTAAAAAAGATGGTACCTTATTAGTACTAGAAGTGCAATCTCACATCGGTGAAAACACAGTTAGAACCATTTCGATGGATTCAACGGATGGTTTGAGCAGAGGATATGAGGTAGTGGGTACTGGAAATCCTATTAAAATGCCAATTGGACCTGATGTTTACGGACGTTTGTTTAATGTAATTGGAGATGCTATAGACGGATTAGGAGATTTACCAAAAACAGGTGATAACGGAATGTCTATTCACCGTCAAGCGCCAAGATTCGAAGATTTATCAACTTCTTCTGAGGTTTTATTCACAGGTATTAAAGTAATCGATTTAATTGAGCCTTACTCAAAAGGAGGTAAAATTGGTTTGTTCGGTGGTGCTGGTGTAGGTAAAACAGTATTGATTCAGGAGTTGATTAATAATATCGCAAAAGGTCACGGTGGACTTTCAGTATTCGCAGGAGTAGGAGAAAGAACCCGTGAAGGAAATGACTTACTTCGTGAGATGTTAGAGTCTGGAATTATAAAATATGGTGAAGAATTCATGCATTCTATGGAAGAAGGCGGATGGGATTTATCAAAAGTAGATATGCCAGGAATGAGAGAGTCTAAAGCGACTTTCGTTTTCGGTCAAATGAACGAACCTCCAGGAGCTCGTGCTCGTGTGGCACTTTCAGGAT
>CALPMA020000044.1 GCA_943324545.2 Chitinophaga pinensis | reverse complement strand
GAAGAATAATTGCTTCCAAAGAATTTTTCCAAGGAAGTACCATTTGTTATTTTGAAACAGATACCATTTATAACGGAATTTATTTTCTTAAAATAGCTTCTAAAGATAATGTCAAAACGTATAAAGTAATTCTAAAAAAATAAAAAAGGCACCAATTGGTGCCTTTTTTATTTTAGAATGCAACATTCCACTTTGGTAATTTATTATTTTCTGTCAAAAAGTTTTGAAGTATTTGACCTTCAATAAATGTTGGAATGATTTTGTTTTTATCATTAAAAGTATCATACCAAAAAACTTCTAATTTATCTATCGATTCTTTTTTCATTTGCGCAGGCCAAGAATATTTACGTCCTGTTTTGGCAAATTGATGTCCGTTGACTATTTTGTCATATAAACCACCATTTTTGCTTTTTAAGGTTCCGTCGTTTTGAATGGTTCCGGTTGAACCAACCATTACAAGTTCTTTATCTTCATTTGAAATAGCATAAACTAAGAAAATTCCACCTGCGGCATCGGGTGCATTGCATACTTCTTCTAAACTATCATTTAGGCTAAATTCAAACTGATTTTTATTTTTGATACTCTTTAATTCTTTATACATATTT
Organism: Chitinophaga pinensis; assembly: GCA_943324545.2. Classification (GTDB taxonomy): domain Bacteria; phylum Bacteroidota; class Bacteroidia; order Flavobacteriales; family Flavobacteriaceae; genus Flavobacterium. The sequence goes on along the minus strand of CALPMA020000044.1, from coordinate 15,156 downwards.
TTTTATATAATCATTATTATAAAAAAATACCCCACGAAAACCCGTGAGGTATTTTATATTTATTTTGTATTAGGTTATCCCAATACTTCTTTTACTTTTTTACCGATTTCAGCAGGAGAATCAACAACGTGAATTCCGTTTTCTCTCATGATACGTTTTTTTGCATCAGCAGTATCATCAGCACCACCAACAATTGCACCTGCGTGACCCATTGTTCTTCCTTTTGGAGCAGTTTCACCTGCAATAAAACCTACAACTGGTTTACGATTTCCATCAGATTTAATCCATTTAGCAGCATCCGCTTCTAATTGACCCCCAATTTCACCAATCATAACAATACATTTAGTTTCTGGATCGTTCATTAATAATTCAACTGCTTGTTTAGTAGTTGTACCAATAATTGGGTCTCCCCCAATTCCAATAGCAGTTGTGATTCCTAAACCTTGTTTTACTACTTGATCTGCAGCTTCATAAGTTAATGTTCCCGATTTTGAAACAATTCCAACAGTTCCTTTTTTGAAAACAAAACCTGGCATAATACCAACTTTTGCTTCACCGGGAGTAATTACACCTGGGCAGTTTGGACCTATTAATATACAATTTTTACCTTTAATATATTGATTTGCTTTAATCATGTCAGCAACCGGAATACCTTCAGTAATGGTTATAATTACTTTAATTCCAGCATCTGCAGCTTCCATAATTGCATCAGCAGCAAAAGCAGGCGGAACAAAAATGATAGTTGTATCAGCACCAACTTGATTAACAGCATCTTTAACAGTATTAAAAACAGGACGATCTAAGTGAGATGTTCCGCCTTTTCCTGGTGTTACCCCTCCTACTACATTAGTTCCGTATTCAATCATTTGCGAAGCATGGAAAGTTCCTTCACTACCTGTAAATCCTTGAACAATTATTCTAGAATCTTTATTTACTAAAACACTCATGATATTAATATTTTATTTTATTTTTTTGAACGATGCAAAAGTAAGCTATTGACACTTTAAAGAAAAGTATTTATTACTAATTTTTAAATATTTTTAAACCACTTGACTAATTTGATAACCACGATATAATTTTTCATCTTTTAACTCCCAAAAAACTATGAAATTAGCTAACAAAATGTATTCACGAGGATTTTCAATAGTTTTTACGGAATGGGCATACTTTACAGATACAAAATCACCTTCTTTAATAATATGTGATATTTCAACTTTAGACCTAATATAAGACCTACTTAATTCGGAGGCCAATGATAGCAAATCCTCCCGATTCATTTTTATAAACCCAGTGCTGCTATTCCATTCTAAAATAATATCATCATGAACATAAGTAGTCAATACAGTTGGATTTATTAACGCTTCTGATTTGTAGAAATCAAGAATTATTTTTTTTAAATACATAACTATTTTAATTTTTGTATTAAATCTGGTATTTTTTTGATATTTGCTAATTGCTTTAATTTTTCTCGTGATTCTTCAACGGGGGTGCCAAAATAACTCTTACCTCCTTCTATTGATTTAGTAACACCTGTTTGTCCTAAAACTACCGCTTTGGATCCTATGGTTATTCCGCTAGTGGTTCCAACTTGTCCCCAAAGTGTCACTTCATCTTCAATTATTACGCATCCAGCAATACCTGTTTGTGATGCTATCAGGCATTTTCTTCCAATAACAGTATCATGACCTACGTGTACTTGATTGTCTATTTTTGTACCTTCTCCAATTGTTGTATCCCCTGTAACTCCTTTGTCAATAGTGCACAAGGCTCCAATACCAACATTGCTTTCAATGACTACTCTACCACCAGAAACCAACTGATCGAAACCTGTTTCTCGTTTCTTATAATAAAAAGCATCTGCACCTATTACTGTTCCTGAGTGAATAATAACATTGTCCCCAATTACGGTATGATCGTATATAGAAACATTGGAATGAATTAAACAATTTTTTCCAATACTTACATTATTACCTATAAATGTATTTGGCTGAATTAAAGTACCTTCACCTATTTCAGCTGAAGTAGAAATTAAGTTATTTGAAGATTGAAATGGTTTAAAATAAATGGTTAATTTATTAAAATCTCTAAAAGGATCGTCAGAAATTAATAATGCTTTTCCAATAGGACAATCTACATTTTTGTTAATTAAAACAATTGTTGCTGCAGACTGTAAAGCCTTGTCGTAATATTTAGGATGGTCTACAAAAACAATATCGCCATTTTCAACTACATGTATTTCATTCATTCCCAAAACCGGAAAGTTCGGATCGCCAATAAATTCACAACCTATAATAGATGCAATTTCATGAAGTGAATACGTTTTTGGAAATTTCATTTAAATTAAAAAGATAAATTATTATTCTTTAACTCGTTCCATATAAGAACCTGAAGCAGTATCAATTTTAATCTTATCCCCTTCATTAATAAAAAGTGGAACATTTACCGAGGCACCTGTTTCAACTTTAGCTGGTTTAGTAGCATTTGTAGCAGTATTTCCTTTAACTCCTGGCTCAGCATAAGTAACTTCTAAAACTATTGACGACGGCATATCTACAGATAAGGGTAGATCTGTTTCTGTGTTAATTTGAACCATGACTATTGTTCCTTCTTTTAATAAATCTGGAGCGTCAAGTGTCTTTTTATCTAATGTGATTTGCTCGTATGATTCAATATTCATAAAATGAAATTGATCTCCTTCAGCATATAAAAATTGGAAAGAATGTGTTTCAACTCTCACCTCTTCAATTTTATGACCTGCAGAAAAAGTATTATCAAGCACTTTACCATTTGATAAACTTCTTAATTTAGTTCTAACAAAAGCTGGTCCTTTTCCAGGTTTAACATGTAAAAATTCAATGATTTTATAAATATCATTATTGTATTTTATGCATAATCCGTTTTTAATATCCGATGTAGATGCCATTTTTATTTGATTTATTTATTTATTATGATTATCCTTGTTATTGTATTAATTAAAAATTTCCAGAATAGCCTTTCATAATTCCTCTTGACGAATTTCTGATAAAATCGATAATTTCATCTCTTTCAGGAGTTGCTTCCATTTCAGCTTCAATAATTCCAACAGCTTGAGTGGTATTATAATTTTTTTGATATAATATCCTATAAATTTCTTGAATTTCTCTGATTTTCTCAGTTGTAAACCCTCTTCTTCTTAAACCTACAGAGTTAATTCCAACATAAGAAAGCGGCTCTTTTGCAGCTTTAGTATAAGGAGGAACGTCTTTTCTTACTAATGAGCCCCCAGAAATCATTGCATGATCTCCGATATTAATAAACTGATGAATTGCAGCTAAACCTCCGACAATAGCATAGTTACCTACGGTTACATGTCCAGCGAGAGCTACGCCATTAACAATAATTGCATTATCACCAATATGACAATCATGAGCAATATGAGCAGTTGCCATGACCAAACAATTATTTCCAAGTGTAGTTTGACCAGAAGCTATTGTCCCTCTATTAATAGTTACACATTCACGGATAGTACAATTATCACCAATAATTGCTAAAGAATCTTCGCCACCAAATTTTAAATCTTGAGGTACCGCTGAAATAACTGCTCCTGGAAAAATATTACAATTCTTACCAATTCTTGCTCCTTCCATTATGGTAACATTGGATCCAATCCAAGTTCCATCGCCAATGACTACATTATTGTGAATTGTTGTAAATGGCTCTATAACTACATTTTTTGCTATTTTAGCTCCTGGATGAACGTAGGCTAATGGTTGATTCATTTTCTTTAATTTATTTGTTTAAAAAATAATTGAATTAATCCAATTACTATATTATTGTTTTTTTGCAATTTGCGCCATTAATTCGGCTTCAGCAACTAATTTTCCATTGGCATAAGCATTTGCTTGCATATGACAAATTCCTCTTCTAATTGGAGTTATTAATTCACATTTAAAAATAATTGTATCACCAGGTAATACTTTATGTTTAAACTTTACATTATCAATTTTCATGAAATAAGTTAAGTAATTTTCAGGATCGGGTACAGTACTTAAAACTAAAATACCTCCAGTTTGGGCCATCGCTTCGACTATAATTACACCCGGCATAACTGGAGCGCCTGGAAAATGACCAACAAAGAAACTTTCATTCATGGTTACATTTTTCATTCCTACAATATGGTTCTCCGACATATCAATAATTCTATCTATGAATAAAAACGGAGGTCTGTGAGGTAAAATATTCATGATTTTATGAATATCCATTAAAGGCTCTAAATTTAAATCAAAGTTTGGTACTTGATTACGTTGTTCGATTTTAATGATCTTTGCCATTTTTTTTGCAAACTGTGTATTCACAAAATGACCTGGTTTATTGGCAATAACCTTACCTTTTATTCTAGTACCAATCAATGCCAAGTCGCCAATTACATCTAATAATTTGTGTCTTGCAGCTTCATTTGGATAATGTAAGGTTAAATTATCTAAAATTCCATTGGGTTTAACAGTAATTTTATCTTTTCCAAATGCTTTCTTTAAATTCTCCATGGTAGATTCAGAAATATCTTTATCTACATAAACAATTGCATTATTTAAATCGCCACCTTTTATTAATCCATTATCTAATAAAGATTCTAATTCATGGAGAAAACTAAAAGTTCTAGATTCTGAAATTTCCTTTTTAAAATCTGAAATAGATTTTAATGTAGCGTTTTGTGTTCCTAATACTTTGGTACCAAAATCTACCATTGTTGTAATTTGATATTCATCACTTGGCATAACAATAATTTCACTTCCAGTAGATTCATCCGTAAATGAAATAATTTCTTTAACTGTATAATAATTTCTGTAAGCTTCTTGTTCTACAATTCCAGCAGTTTCAAGAGCTTCTACAAAATATTTTGAAGAACCATCCATAATTGGAAGCTCAGACGAATCCAATTCTATAATTACATTATCTAAATCACAACCAATTAAAGCTGCTAAAACGTGTTCTGGTGTTTGAATTTTAACTCCTAATTTCTCTAAATTAGTTCCGCGCTGAGTGTTTACAACATAATTAGCATCTGCTTCAATTACTGGAGAACCCTCTAAATCAATTCTAACAAAAGAAAAACCACTATTTATTTGAGCTGGTTTAAAAGTCATTTTAACTTCTTTTCCAGTATGTAATCCGACACCACTAAGAGAAATTTCTTTGTTAATTGTATTTTGTTTAACCGTCATTTTCGTAACTTATTTAATGTTTATTTTAGTTTTTCTAAATCTTCTACTATTTTAGGTAAATTCTTAAAATGAACATATGATTTATAATAATCTTTGTATGACATTGCAGGATTTCCTTGAAGTATCTCTCCGTCTTTAACGTTTTTTGTTACTCCAGTTTTACCTTGAATTCTTACATTATTTCCAACTGTAATATGACCAGCAAATCCCACTTGTCCGCCAATCATGCAATTTTTTCCAATTTTAGTAGAACCTGCAATCCCTGTTTGAGCAGCAATTACAGTATTTTCTCCAATTTCAACATTATGTCCTACTTGAATTTGATTATCCAACTTCACCCCTTTTCGAATTATTGTTGATCCCATTGTAGCTCTATCGATTGTAGTTCCAGCACCGATATTTACGTTATCTTCAATTATTAAATTTCCAATTTGCTGTATTTTACTAAATGTGCCATCTTGATTGGGAGCAAAACCAAAACCATCACCTCCTAAAACTGCCCCAGAATGAACAAAAACATTATCACCAATTTCTGTTTCAGAAAAAACTTTTGAGCCAGCAAAAATAGTAACATTATTGCCAATCACAACATTTTCACCAATAAAACAATTAGGGTAAATTTTAACATTGTTGCCCAAAACTACATTCGTTCCAATGTAAGTAAAACTTCCTAAATAAAAATCATCACCATATTTCACATTTTCAGAAATTACCGATGGTTGTTCTATTCCTACTTTATTTAATTTAGCATGGTTATAAAATTCTAATAATTTAGAAAAAGATAAGTAAGCATCATCAACTTTAATAAGCGTTGTAGTGATTTCACTTTCAGGAATAAAGGTTTTGTTTACAATTGTAATTGTGGCTTTAGTTGTATATATGTAATTATTATATTTTTTATTGGATAAAAAAGTTAAAGCACCTTCAGCACCCTCTTCTATTTTTGATAACTTAAAAACTTCAGCATTTGGATCTCCAACAACTTCCCCTTCTAAAATCCCCGCTATTTGTTGTGCTGTAAATTTCATCTTGCTCGAAATATTTAATTATTGATTTAAATAAAACTCAGTATTTTAGCTGATTTAATCATCTAATTTTATTGGCTTTTTATAACTTTACAAAAATATAAAAAATTAACAATAATTATTTAACTTTCTATAAGTTGTTTTGGAAAACAAAGATAAAACTTTGTTACCTCTTTTGAAATTGATTTTAAATTGAGTTGATCGGAAGCTTCGACTACATCTTCAACAGTATTGTCTTTTTTTAAGATCCTAATTGGCTCTGCTTGAACGCTATATGCTTGATTTATAATTTTTCCTTTAAAAATGAAGTAACTCGAATCTTGAATAGAAATTTGATTTTCTTTTGAAAAAGTTTGTTGAAGTGATTCCAAATCTGACTTTGAGAATTTTTTGCTATTTAATTTTATCTTTAATAAATCTCTATTAATAATCATTTTACTCAAATTACTTAGTATAAAATCATCACTATTAATCCAAGATTTTAATGCACTAATGATATCAAAATCATCCAGATTGGCGAATTTTTCAAGAGTATAATTATCAAATGAATCCAAATCAATTTTGTTATTCAAAAAATAAAGTAACGGTTCACTACAATTCACTACAATTCCTTTTTGAATTAATTCCTTAGCTCTTTTTAGCACTTTAGTTAAAATTAACTCTGCAACTAAACTGGTTTTATGAAAATATACTTGCCAGTACATTAAGCGTCTAGCCATTAAGAATTTTTCAACCGAATAAATCCCTTTTTCCTCAATAACTAATTGATCATTTACAACCGTCATCATTTGAATCAATCTATCTGAACTAATATTTCCTTCTGCAACACCCGAATAAAAACTATCTCTTTTTAAATAATCCATTCGATCCATATCTAGCTGACTAGAAATTAATTGTAACATAAATTTTCTATGATAATCGCCTTTAAATATTTGTATAGCCAAACTTAATTTACCACCAAATTCATCGTTTAATTTATTCATAAACAACAAAGAAATAGCTTCATGATTTACATCTTCAACGATGCTATGTTCCATTGCATGTGAAAACGGACCATGACCAATATCATGTAATAAAATGGCTACAAGTAATCCATTTTCTTCATCTTTAGAAATAGAAACTCCTTTAAATCGTAAAACTTCAATGGCTTTTTGCATGATGTGCATGCAACCTAAAGCATGATGAAAACGAGTGTGATGTGCCCCTGGATAAACTAAATAAGATAAACCCATTTGCGATATTCTCCGTAAACGTTGAAAATACGGATGTTGAATTAAATCGTAAACAAAAGGATTTGGAATAGAAATAAACCCATAAATTGGATCATTTAAAATTTTTAATTTATTGATTTGATTCACTTTCTATTAGGTTTTGTTATGCAAATATAAACAATTATCACTTTTTTTAAATTGGAATTTTAACAAAAAAAAGACCGCACTAAGTACGGTCTTAAATTTTTACTAACTATTTTACCAAATTTCAACTCTAAGCGAATCTGGTTGGTACATTATATTACCTGGTTTCACGTTAAATGCCTTGTAAAATTCGGGTATATTACTCAATGGACCATTAATTCTAAATTGTGCAGGAGCATGAACGTCGGTCATAATTTGTGAGGCCAAAGCTTCATCTTTAATGTTTACCATCCATGCGTAACCGTAGGCAAGGAAAAAACGTTGGTCTGGAGTTAAATTGCTAATTTTTTTATTATTTTTAAATTGTGTAGTTTTCTTAAAAGCTTCATAACCCATAACAACACCACCTAAATCAGCTATGTTTTCACCTTGAGTTGCCTCTCCGTTAATGTGTTTGTTTCCTAAAACCTTGTATTTATTAAATTGAGAAACTATCAATTTTGTTTTCGCTTGAAATTTTTTCAAATCTTCTGAAGTCCACCAATTGTTTAAATTTCCATTTTCGTCATATTGACTTCCTTGATCATCAAAACCATGCGTAATTTCATGTCCAAAAGTGGAACCACCAATTATTCCATATAAAATTGCATCGTCAGGCATTCTGCCTTCATAACCAGGAACAATAATATTACATGCTGGAACAACAATTTCATTATTGCTAGGATTATAATAGGCGTTGTAGGTTTGCGGATTCATGCTCCATTCGGTTCTGTCAACTGGTTTACCGAATTTATTAACCATGTCTTTGTAGCCCCAAATATTCGCTTGAATTACATTACCGCAATAGGAATTTCTGTTTATTTTCATTGAACTCATGTCTTTCCACTTATCAGGATAACCAACTTTCATTACAATTTTACTCAATTTATTTAGTGCTTTAGCCTTTGTGACTTCACTCATCCAATCGAGTTTTTTGATATGATCAGAATAAACATCACGAATGTTGTTTCCAATTTCTAATAACTTTTCTTTTGAGCCTTTTGGCAAATATTCAGCAACATAAACCTGCCCAATTAATTCGCCAAGATAATTATCTGTTTGTCCCACTACTCTTTTCCATCTTGGTTTTTGTTTAGAAACACCATTCATTACAGTAGAATAAAATTTGAAATTTTGTTTTTCAATAGCACTATTTAAGTAGGGAGCATATGAATTTATTAAATCCCATTTTAAATAAGTTTTCCAATCCTCAATAGTATAACTTTTAACAATAGTATTTAACGCTTTGAAAAATTCTGGTTGACCTACAATTACAGAATCAGCTTTGGCAACTCCAAGAACTGGAAAAATTGAATTCCAATTGATATTTGGAGTGCTTTTTCCTAAACTAGCAACGGTCATTTTATTGTAATTCTTAATCGGATCACGAAGGTCTTCTAATTTTCTTGATGCTTTTGCCAAATCCGTTTCCAATTTCATGATAGAAGTAGCACCAGCTTCATTTTGACCAATTAATTTCAACATTGCTTGAAGATGTTTTACATACTCGGTTCTAATTTTTACGGTTTGTTCATCTGTATTGAAATAGTAATCACGATTTCCAAGTCCTAATCCGCCTTGTCCCAGAAATAGTGCGTATTTTGTACTGATTTTATCATCCTGGCCAATGTAAAATGAAAAGGCAGGACTTGCGCCAATAGTATGAAGATGAGAAATTGAGATTACTAATGTAGAGACATCTTTAATTGCGTCAATTTTGGCAAACTCTAATTTTAAAGGTGAAATACCTGCTTTATTGATTGCAATTGAATCCATTCCAGAAGCATAAAAATCTCCAATTTTCTGTTTGTTACTTCCAACTTGAGCAGATTCGTCTTTGGCAGATTTTTCACAAATTTGCTTGATTTGGTTATTGATGGTGTCTGCTATGGTTCGGAAAATTCCATTGCTTTGTTCTGTTGACGGAATTGGATTTTTCTTAAACCAACCGCCATTGGCATATTTAAAAAAGTCATCTGCAGGATTTACCAGAGTATCACGATTGGTTACTAACGGATCAGACAATTCAACTTCTTTTTTATTGCAACTTATAAAATTTAAACTTGCTACAACAAGGATTACTACTATTTTTGAGTTTTTCATAATGCTAAATATTTAGTTTTTGGAACTTCAAATTTAGATATTAAAATTGGTTTGCGCTAAAGAAAAATTGATAATAGAATTACTAAATGATATAATTTGATTAATTATTTATAATAAGTCAAACTCTTATTAGCCCTGATTAAAGTGAATTCCTTCGATTTTTAGCGAGTATTGGAACGGATAGCAGGAAAAAGCTCCAAAAAAATTACAATAAAATTAAGAAGTTAGCGTTGAAAAAGTGTTAATTTGCTACATTATTTTTAATAAATAATCGAACTAAAAAAAGAGAGATGGATAAGATCAAAATACTTTGGGTTGATGATGAAATTGAATTGTTAAAGCCACACATTTTATTTTTAGAAATGAAGAATTACCATGTTACGAGTTGTAATAATGGTCGTGATGCTATTGAAATATTTGAGGAAGGCGATTTTGATATTGTATTTCTAGATGAAAATATGCCGGGAATGAGCGGATTGGAAACCTTGTCAGAAATGAAGGAGAAAAAGTCGTCAACCCCAATGATTATGATCACTAAGAGTGAGGAAGAATACATTATGGAGGAAGCGATTGGGTCGAAAATTGCAGATTATTTAATTAAGCCAGTCAATCCGAATCAGATATTATTGAGTTTGAAAAAGAATTTGGATCATTCCCGATTGATATCTCAAAAAACAACGATGGATTACCAGAAGGAATTTAGAAAAATTTCGATGGATATGGCAATGGTGAATTCTTATGAAGATTGGATTGAGTTGTATAAAAAATTAATTTTTTGGGAATTAGAGTTAGAAGATATCAATGATCATAGTATGATTCAGATATTGGAATCTCAAAAAGTGGAAGCTAATTCTCAGTTTGGAAAATTTATAGAACGTAATTATGAAGATTGGTTCGTGCCTAAAGCGGATAAACCGGTTTTGTCACATAATTTATTTCGTGAATTGGTAGTTCCTGAAATCACAAAAAAGGACAAGCCAATTTTATTTGTGGTAATTGACAATTTGCGTTACGACCAATGGAAAGTTTTTGAGAGTGTGGTAAATAACCATTACAAATTAGAGAAAGAAGTTCCTTATTATGCTATTTTACCTACGGCAACTCAATATGCCAGAAATGCTATTTTTTCGGGATTAACCCCGCTAGAAATGGAAAAACAATTTCCTCAATATTGGAAAAACGATCCTGATGAAGGAGGAAAAAACCTGTATGAAGCGGAATTTTTGACGGCACATTTAAAACGTTTGGGGTTAAATATTAAACAAGATTATTTTAAGATTACCAATTTAGCTTCAGGAAAAAAATTAGTTGATAATTTCAAAAGCTATAAAAATAATGACTTGGTAACGGTAGTGTATAATTTTGTAGACATGCTTTCACATGCAAAAACCGAAATGGATGTGGTAAAGGAATTGGCTTCTGATGATAAGGCGTATCGCTCGTTAACACTTAGTTGGTTTAAGAATTCACCCTTATTGGAAATCATTCAACAAGCACAAAAGCTTGGATTCAAATTGATAATTACTACTGATCACGGGACAATAAATGTTAAAAATCCATCAAAGGTAATTGGTGATAGAAATACCAGTTTGAACTTACGCTACAAAACGGGTAGAAGTTTATCCTATGAAGACAAAGATGTTTATGCAGTGAAAGATCCAATAAAAATAGGATTACCGACTATAAATATGAGTAGTTCTTATATTTTTGCCAAGAATGATAATTTCTTAGCTTATGTAAATAATTATAATCATTATGTGAGTTATTATAGAAATACCTATCAGCATGGAGGGATTTCATTGGAAGAAATGATAATTCCGTTTTTAGTAATGAATCCTAAATAATAATTTATAAAATAAAAAAAATGGAAGTTGTTTTTTCATTGGAAGAAATCGATAATGTTGCACAATTAATACTAGATCAAAACCCAAATAAAGTAGTATTATTTAATGGAAATATGGGAGTTGGGAAAACCACATTAATAAAAAGGTTGAGTCAAAATTTAGGTGTTAGAGGAAATACAAGTAGTCCAACTTTTTCTTTAGTTAATGAATACCAAACAAATGAAAATCAAATAGTTTATCATTTTGATTGTTATCGATTAAAAACAGAAGTCGAAGCTTTAGATATGGGAATTGATGAATATTTATATTCTGGAAATTGGTGTTTTATTGAATGGCCTGAAAAGATAGAAAGTTTGATTCCTGAAAAATGTACTACTATAAATATTGAAATATTACCAAATGGATTTAGAAAATTGATTTATAAATAATTTCGATAAATGATTATTTCACATAATTTTTTATAAATTTATATTTTAATTAAATAATAAATGGCACTTACCCCCTTTTCTAAATCGCAGTTACTTCCACAAGAGGAAAAACTTGAAATTTCAAAGCAACGAAGTGATCTTTTTATTGGTATTCCAAAAGAATCTAGTTATCAAGAGCGGAGAATCTGTTTGACTCCAGATGCAGTAAACTCTTTAGTTTCAGATGGTCATCGAGTTATGATTGAATCTGGAGCGGGATTAAGTGCAAGTTATTCTGATCAAGAATTTAGTGATACTGGGGCCGAGATTACTGCCGACACAAAGAAGGTGTTTGGATGCCCTATGTTATTAAAAATTTCTCCATTAACATTAGAAGAATTCGATTTAGTAAAACCAGAAACAATTGTAATTTCAGCTATACAACTTAAAACAAGAAATAAAGATTATTTTGATGCACTTGCCAAGAAAAAAATTACTGCTTTAGCATTTGAATATATTAAAGATGAAGACGGTACTTTTCCTGCAGTAAAATCACTAAGTGAAATTGCAGGTATAGCTTCGGTGTTAATTGCATCTGAATTAATGATTAACAATCAGTTTGGAAAAGGTTTGTTATTCGGAAACATAACAGGGGTTCCGCCAACAGAAGTTGTTATTCTTGGTGCAGGAATGGTTGGTGAATTTGCAGCTAAAAGCGCTTTAGGATTAGGCGCAAGTGTAAAAGTTTTTGACAATTCAATAACCAAGTTGCGACGATTGCAAAACAACTTAAATCAACGCATATTCACTTCAACAATTCAACAAAAAGCATTATTAAAAGCATTAAGACGTTGTGATGTTGTAATTGGAGCGATGAGAGGTAAAGAACGTTGTCCAGTAGTGGTTTCAGAAGCTATGGTTGAATTAATGAAAAAAGGATCTGTAATTGTTGATGTTAGTATTGATACTGGCGGATGTTTTGAAACTTCTGAAGTTACAACTCATGAAAAGCCAACTTTTATCAATCATGATGTAATACACTATTGTGTGCCCAATATCCCTTCTAGATATTCAAAAACGGCTTCCCTTTCTATTAGTAATATTATAACTCCTTTCCTACTTCAAATTGCTGACGATGGCGGTATTGAACACGCAATAAGGTTTAATATAGGCTTGAAACACGGTGTGTATGCCTATCATGGTATATTGACTAATAAAGCTATCGGAGAATGGTTCAATTTAAATTACAGTGATATCAATTTAATTGTATTTTAAACTTACTTTCCCTTACATTTGCAAAAAAATAAATAATGAAATTTTACCAACGATTTGCATATTATTTAGTGGGATTAATAATGGGTTGCTTTTTTGTAGCTATGGTTTTAAGCGGCAAAGATACTCGATGTAATTACTTTCCAAATGCCCGCGTTTTAAACGATTTAAGTACCAAGCCATTTAATTTATCAACCGAAGCTACTAAAAAGCTTAACGAAAAATGGGTTACCATGACTGATGTAAAAAATACATTGAAATATGGCGATGTAGATTTTGACAAAAGCAATATCAAATTTAAATCAGGAAAAATATATTTTATAGAAGGAAAAACGACGGCTAATATTCAGATTACCCTTGAATTTATTAATTACCCTGATAAAGTTGTTTTAAAAAACATCATTAAAAAGTAATTTTAAAATAAATAGTTGCAAATACAAATTCTAAATGTATATTTGCACCACAAATTAGGGCGATTAGCTCAGCTGGTTCAGAGCACCTCGTTTACACCGAGGGGGTCGGGGGTTCGAACCCCTCATCGCCCACTGTCGTACCAAAAACCTCTAAAGCAATTTAGAGGTTTTTTTTATGACATTTCCTCAATAAAATATTCAAGAAAATCCAACATCTGGTTTGAAGATAAATCAATATCGCCCACAACTAAAAAAGACAAACTATTAGTTTGTCTTTTTTTATTAAAATTAATCAAAATTCACTTGTTTTTAATACTAAATAACTCCCCGGATACTGAACACTTGAATCATCTTCTGCAGTAATAAAAATCCTTTTTGGTTTTGAAGAAGAAACCGTTTCAAACTTAATTTTTAACTTAGAAGTTCCGATGATTTGTCCTAAATTAATTGGATTTGAATTTTGATCCGAATCCATCCAAACCACATAAGCAGTTTTTGGAGGTTGTAATCTGATGGGCTCTGCCAGATAAGAAATTTGTAATTTAATTTCATAATTATTATTCTTGTCTTTACTATAAGTAACATTTCCTCTCGCTGCTGGAACTTGTGCTGAAGTTTGAAAAGGAATTTTCTTAGCACAGGAAACCAAATTTAGAATCAATGTAAGTGATACAAGAGCAAAATTTATAGATTTAATACTGAATCTATTTTTGATAGCTTTCATGGTATTAATTCTTCATGTTATTTTTAGCTGTGTTTGAAATAGATTCTCCCAAATCGTTTAACTCATTGTTAAAATCTACTTTAAATAATTCCCATTTTTCTGTAGGTCCTTGTTTGTAATTTTCAATTTTGAGTTTCAACTTCGTGTTTTTAAGTTGTAAATTTTCTAATTGTTTATAATATAAAGTTTGGGTTTTTCTGTCCTTATCATTAATTTTTGCTTTTAAATCAGTGATCACTTTTTCATTTTCAACTAATTTAATTTGAATACTACTTTTATACTTATTAAAATCATATACAGAGTCAGTTATAGCTTCATCTAGATCGTCTTTGGCGTTCTCTAAATCTTACTCAGCCTCGTTTAGATTAACTTCTTTTGCTTTCGGCGAATTATTGCAACTTGATATAGATATACTTACAATAATTGCAAGTAAAATCTTATATAATTGTCTTTTTTTCATCTTATTTTTTTATTTGATGATCCTCGTTTATGTTTAGTAAAGCATTTGCATTTTCTTTTAGGATAGTACTTGCACTTTCAATTCGTTCCTCTACCATATCTTCGAGTTTTGAGGCTCTATCTTTTAGACTTTTAGCTCCTCTATTCATAGATTTTCTAAAATCTTTGGCTTCACTAACCATTTTTTTCTTCAAATCTTTAGTGATTTTTTTAGCTCCTCCAGAAATTTTATTTCTAGTTTTTGTACCTTTTCTAGGAGCAAATAAAACCCCTACTGCTACTCCTGCCAAAGCTCCTAATGCTAAAGAGCCGAT
>CALPMA020000043.1 GCA_943324545.2 Chitinophaga pinensis | reverse complement strand
TTTACCAGTAAGGTCACAAACTCTTGACATTATGCTTATCTTTTATCGTTATTCAAAATCAGGGTGCAAAGAAACAAAAAATAAACCTATTATACAAAATTATTAAAGTACATTTTTTAAAATTTCTTTTCGAAGCATTTCAAAAGCCTTATTTACAGCCCTATCTATAACTTTTACTCGTGGTTGACCAAAGTTAAATTCTTCAACAATTAGGTCGTTTGGAGTCGCAATCGCTATAAAAACAGTTCCAATTTCGGCATTTCCATCCCCTTTTGAAGGTCCTGCGTTACCCGTAGTAGCTATCGCATAATCGGTATTCATCATTTTTTTGACAGCCAAAGCCATTTCTTTAACCACTTCAAAACTTACTACTGAATGCTCTTTTATTAACTCTGAAGAAATTCTAAGTACCGAAATTTTACTTTCAGTTGCGTAACTCACTACACTTCCCTTAAAATAATTCGAGGCACCTGGAACTGACGTTATCACTTGAGCAATCTTTCCTCCAGTACAACTTTCAGCTGTTGCCAACGTAGCCTTTTTGCTCGTTAACAACCTCCCTAACATTACCTCAATCGTTTCATCTTCTTCATATCCAACAATAATATCAGCTATTAATTGAGTTAATGAAAGTACATTTTCATTGATTTTTTGTTCTAATAATTCTTTGTCAATTCCTCTGGCTGAAAGTCGTAATCTCACTCTTCCCGGACTTGGTAAATAAGCCAATTTAATAAATTCAGGTAAGTTATTTTCCCAATCTTCAATTCGTTCCGCAACCAAACTTTCTCCTTGCCCGTAGGTCAGAATTGTTTTATGAATTATATATGGACGTTGGTATTCTCTAACTATTTTTGGAATAATCCCATTTTCTAAAATATATTTCATTTCATAGGGTACGCCCGGTAAAGAAATATAGACAGTATTTTCTTTTTTCATCCACATTCCAGGTGCAGTTCCCACGGCATTATGCAGCACAGTACATTTTGAAGGAACTAACGCTTGGTCTTTATTCATTTGCGAAGCAGGACGATTCATCGCCTTTTCAATTAATTCAATAACATGCTTTTCAACTTCTTCGTTTCTAACCAATTGGTCTTCAAAATACTCGCAAAAGGTATGTTTGGTAATATCGTCTTTTGTAGGTCCAAGTCCGCCAGTAATTAATACTAAATCTACTTGATTTTGAAGTTTGGAAAACGTTTCTAAAATGTGCTTTTTATTATCACTAATCGAGATCATTTCATGAATATCAACTCCAATTTTATCCAATGATTTGGCAATAAAACCCGAATTGGTGTCTACAATTTGACCAATTAATATCTCGTCTCCAATGGTGATTATTGCTGCTTTCATAAATGAAATTGATAAATAGTAGGGTTAAATTATGGCGTTTTTTAAGTTAAAGTCTTTCTTGATTTCTTTAATTGCTTTCTCAATTCGATCAGAAACACTTCGGTATAATTCGATAACTTCCTTCTTCTTACCTAATGATTTCGCCCAAAGTTCTATTAATATCAATTCCTCTGAGGCAATATTCAAACTCAATAAATCCAAAGACGGCTTTATCTTATGAGTATATTCAAAACACTTTTGGTGATTTTTTTCTTCGATGGCAACCTTAATATGATCCAAATCAATCGGAGTTTCCAAAACAAATACTTTTACTATTTGGTGAACAAAATCAGGATCATTATCTGAAATCGCGTATACTTTAGCTAAATTGTAATGTAGTGCCATTATTTTACTTGAATTCGAAACAATTTATTTCCTTCTAAAAATCCTTCTAAAACATCATCTGGACGAACTACGGCAACGCCTTCAGGTGTTCCAGTAAAAATAATATCCCCAATCTTAAGGGTGAAAAATTGGGAAACATACGCAATCAATTCGTCTATTTTCCACAACATAAAACTCGTATTTCCTTTTTGAACTGTAACTCCATTATTCATAAGCTCAAAATTAAGATTATCTAACGATTTAAAGTCATTTTTAGATACAAAATCTCCAATCACCGCCGAGCCATCAAATGCCTTCGCTTTTTCCCAGGGAAGTCCTTTGTCTTTTAATTTTTGCTGTAAATCTCTTGCTGTAAAATCAATTCCAACTCCAATTTCATCATAATATTTATGCGCAAATTTAGGTTCAATATATTTTCCAACTTTGTTAATCTTAACAATAACTTCCAATTCATGGTGAATATCTTCTGAAAATTCCGGTATCACAAAAGGATGTTGCTTTAACAAAATCGCTGAATCGGGCTTCATAAAAACCACCGGTTCATCTGGCCGTTCATTATTTAATTCTTCAATGTGCTTGGTATAATTTCTACCGATACAAATTATTTTCATTTTTTTTGGAGCTTTTTCCCGCTATTCGTTTCAATACTCGCTAAAAATCGAGGGGTTTCCACTATTATCGGGGCTAGGATATTTTGTTTAAATCAACTTTATGGTTCTTATTTCGTATTCAATTTTCTTAATTTAATAGCTGTTAAAATTTTCTTGGTATATAAAGGAAAATCAGCGTTTTGAATCCAACTGTAATAACCTGGTTCTGCTTCCAAAACAGCATTTACTTTTACTCCTTTATGTTTTCCAAAATTAAAAATCTCATCGCCATCAGCATCAAAAGCAATCATTCCAGCAAAATCAGCATTCTTTTTTCTCGTGGTAAACTCTGATAAAGCTTTCATATCGTTTTCCAAATCGGAATAACGATCCAACTGCGCTTTCAAAATTTCGTAAGTCGCCATGGTATCGGCTTCAGCTGAATGGGCATTCACCAAATCTTCACCACAATAAAATTTTAATGCCGCACTTAAAGTCCGTTCTTCCTTTTTATGAAATACCGTTTGAACATCTACCGAAACTCGTCCTTTCATGTCAAAATCAACTCCAGCGCGTAACAATTCTTCAGCCAATAATGGAATGTCAAATCGATCGGAATTGTAACCCGCTAAATCACTGTCTTTTATCATATTATAAATAACAGAAGCCAGTTCTTTAAAGGTAGGTTCGTTGGCCACTTTTTCATTAGAAATACCATGAACAGCTGTGGATTGAGGAGGAATTGGAACCGTTGGATTAACTAACCAGGTCTTGCTTTCCTTGTTCCCATTAGGGAAAACTTTGAAAATAGCAATTTCTACAATTCTGTCTTTAGCAACATCAATTCCAGTAGTTTCAAGGTCAAAAAAGCAAATCGGTCGGGTTAATTTTAATTCCATCGTTTATAATTAAAAAACAAATATACTTTTATAATGCAATATAAAAAATAAAAAACCCACCTGAATGAACAGATGGGTTTCAAAAAATAATGTTTATTTAAAGTGTAATTAAAATTCTCTATTGATGTCAAATGCTTCTAAATAATCGGCAACGCGTTTCACAAAACTACCTCCAAGCGCTCCGTCCACAACTCGGTGATCGTAACTGTGAGACAAAAACATTTTGTTGCGAATTCCGATGAAATCTCCTTCTGGAGTTTCAATAACCGCTGGCACTTTACGAATGGCACCCAATGCTAAAATTCCTACTTGTGGCTGATTGATGATTGGTGTTCCAAAAACACTTCCGAAGGTTCCTACATTGGTTACTGTGTAAGTTCCTCCTTGCGTATCGTCTGGTTTTAGCTTACCTTCTTTAGCTCTGTTTCCTAAATCGTTAACGGCTTTTGCCATTCCAACTAAATTCAATTGGTCAGCATTTTTTATAACTGGAACAATCAAATTGCCGTTTGGTAATGCCGCAGCCATTCCTAAATTGATGTTTTTCTTTTTGATAATATAGTCACCATCCACAGAAATATTCATTCCTGGAAAATCTTTTAACGCTTTGGCAACAGCTTCCATAAAAATTGGAGTAAAAGTCAACTTCTCTCCTTCTCTCTTTTCAAAAGCATTTTTGTTTTTCTCACGCCATTTCCAAATATTGGTTACATCCACTTCTATAAATGACTGTACGTGAGCAGAGGTATTAATAGATGTCATCATATATCCTGAAATCAGCTTACGCATTCTATCCATCTCCACAATTTCATCCCCGCCATTTACAGATACTGGAGCAGCTTTTGTTTGTTGGTTGACGGGTGTTGGATTTGAAACTGGAGCAGCAACATTAGATTTACGGCTTTCAACGAATTTTAAAATATCTTCTTTAGTTACACGACCTTCCTTTCCAGAACCATTTATATCTTCTAATTCTGTTAATGAAATTCCTTCTTGTTTGGCAATATTTTTAACTAAAGGAGAAAAGAATTTGTCAGAACTTGAAAAATTAGCTGGTTCAGAAACTACAGCAACCGCTTTTTCGATAATTTCTTCAGCCGCAATAACGCTTTCAGGAGCTACTTCTTTAGTGACAAAAACTGGAGTTGAATCTTGGGCTTCAGTTTCAATAATCGCGATTGTTTGACCTACTTTTACAATATCATCTACATTAAAAAGAATTTCAGATAAAACACCTGAAATTTCAGACGGTATTTCACTATCCACTTTGTCTGTAGCAATTTCTAATACCGCTTCATCGATTTCAATTTTATCTCCAACTTTTTTTAACCAATTGGTAATCGTAGCTTCTGCAACGCTTTCTCCCATTTTTGGTAATTTCAATTCAAACTTTGCCATATTCTTAAACTAAAGTTGTTTTTGTGTATTTGTTTTGCAAAATTACTAATTATTATGAATAATTACTGCGCAATATGAAATTTTAAACAATTTTTACAACTATTCCTTTATCATTACTATTATTACTACCGATCATAAATGACGCGTTTTTAGGAATAATTTTAAAAGTAAAACCTTGATTTTTATGTGATTCTAAAAAGGAAATAATCGTTTTAAATGAAAAACAGGCATTATCAAAAAGAATCTCTGTTGGCTTTAAACTATTATTTCTATGCGAAAATAAGGCATTTGAATCTATTTTGGTTTCCCAAATTAATTTTTTATTCAATTGTTTTTCCAATTTAATCTTCAAATTTTCATCCTGTGAAACCAAAATATAATTCTCCACTTCAATTGGCTTAACATTTCCTTGATTTTTTTTAATCATTGCAAAAAATAAAATTCCAAATTCTATAAGAAAAACAAATTCTACTGAGTTTTTATAGTGTTTATTATAGAAAAATTGCATCGCTTCTCGGAATCGTTTCATGTACAAACCATCTTTAACGGTACTTTCCCCTTTATAATGTATTACGGAAGTTTCATGAAAATAATAATTCGATTTTCCGCTTTTTAAGGCCATGTAAGACAAATCAATATCGTCAGAATACATAAAGCAATTTTCATCAAAACCGCCAATTTCATTATACAAATCGCGCTTCATTATCATAAAAGCACCCACTAGAATAGCCACATTTCCAGTTTTATTTTCAGACAAATGTTGTGCATAATATCGATTGAAAAGTTTGCAATTTGGAAATAATTTATAAAGTCCAAAAATTTTGGTTAGCGCTACAAAAGGAGTTGGAATACCCCGCTTACTTTCTGGTAAAAAATTACCTGAACCGTCTATCAATTTGCACCCAACAATTCCAAGATTCACTTGCTTTTCAGCAAATGCAAGAATCTTTTCAAAGGTATCTTCTGCAACAACAGTATCTGGATTCAATATACAAATGTAATCGCCATTGGCAGAAGCCACTCCAATATTATTGCCTTTTGGAAAGCCAAGATTAGAATCATTTTCAATAAGTTTAATATTTGGAAAACGAGATTTAATCATATCGCAACTATCATCTGAAGAAAGATTATCTACAACAATTATTTCGCTATTTATGCCAATAAGTGCTTCTTGAACACTCGCAAGGCATTGCTCCAAAAAGTAGCGAACATTATAATTAAGGATGATTACTGATAATTGCATTTTTCAAAGATATATTTTAAGTTGTAAAGTTGCAAAGTTTCAAAGCAACAAGTTTCAATACAATAGCTTACTTTTGCAAAAAAATTACACTTGTGAATTATTTATCTGTTGAAAATATCTCTAAATCATTTGGAGAAAAAACACTTTTTGAAAACATTTCTTTTGGCATCAATAAAGACCAAAAAATTGCATTCATAGCCAAAAATGGTTCAGGTAAAACTACCATAATGAATATCATTAACGGTTTTGACGAACCAGATACCGGGCAAGTGGTATTAAGAAAGAGCATTAGAATGGCTTTTTTATCTCAAGATAATAAATTGCAAGAAGAATTGACCATTGAAGAGAGCATTTTCGCCTCTGAAAACGAGAGCTTAAAGGTGATTGAAGCCTATGAAAAAGCACTCGAAAACCCTGATGACCAAGAGGCTTATCAAAAGGCATTTGACGCAATGGACCAACACAATGCTTGGGATTTTGAGACGCAATACAAGCAAATATTATTCAAATTGAAGTTGGAAGATTTTAAATTAAAAGTTAAAAATCTTTCTGGTGGACAGAAAAAAAGATTGTCATTAGCAATTATATTAATCAATCGCCCTGACTTATTAATTCTGGATGAGCCGACCAATCACCTAGATTTAGAAATGATTGAATGGTTAGAAAGTTATTTTGCCAAAGAAAATATTACATTATTTATGGTTACCCACGACCGTTTCTTTTTAGAGCGCGTTTGCAATGAAATTATTGAATTAGATAACGGAAAAATTTATCAATATAAAGGAAATTACTCCTATTATTTGGAGAAAAAAGAAGAACGAATAGCCTCGGAAAATTCGAGTATCGATAAGGCACAAAATCTGTTTGTAAAAGAATTAGAATGGATGCGACGCCAACCAAAAGCGAGAACTACCAAATCGAAATCTCGACAAGATGATTTTTACCTAATTAAGGAGAAAGCGCAAAGTAGACGTAAGGATAATGTAGTTGAATTGGAAATCAATATGGAACGTATGGGAAGTAAAATTATCGAGCTTCACAAAATTTCAAAGAAATTTAAAGACCACGTGATTTTAGATAATTTTGATTTTGATTTTCAACGAGGGGAACGCATAGGAATTATTGGTAAAAATGGAACAGGTAAATCTACTTTTTTGAATTTGCTTACGGGTACATTGCCACTTGATAGTGGAAAAGTAGTGGTAGGAGAAACTATTAAAATTGGATATTACACTCAAAACGGAATCAATCCTAAACCCGCACAGCGAGTGATTGATGTAATAAAAGAATATGGAGAATACATCCCTTTAACCAAAGGGAAAATTATTTCGGCATCACAGTTGTTAGAACGGTTCTTATTCGATAGTAAAAAACAATACGATTATGTTGAAAAATTAAGTGGTGGCGAGTTAAAACGGTTGTATTTGTGTACGGTTTTAATTCAGAATCCGAATTTTTTAATTCTTGATGAGCCAACGAACGATTTGGATATTGTGACTTTGAATGTTTTAGAGAGTTTCCTATTGGATTTTCCAGGATGTTTGCTTGTGGTTTCTCACGACCGCTACTTTATGGATAAAATTGTAGATCATTTATTTGTTTTTAGAGGTCAAGGTGAGATTGAAAATTTTCCTGGAAATTACTCCGATTTTAGAGCCTATGAAGACAGTGTAGACGTGGCTCAAAAAGAGGACAACAAAACAGAGAAGAAAGATTGGAAACAAAACAATCCAACTGGAAATTTAACTTTCAATGAACAGAAAGAATTTCAAAAAATTGAAAGAGATATAAAGGATTTAGAAATTGATAAAGCTAAAATTGAGCAATTATTTTCCGATGGAAAAGTGGATGAAAATGATATTGAGAAAAAAGCAAACGAATTGAAAAATATAATCAATAAAATAGAATATAAAGAGGAAAGATGGTTCGAACTTTCCAGTAAAATGGAAGGCTAAAATAAATATAAAAAGTAATTTATGTTGTTTAGAATAAAAACGTATTTAAAATTTCTTTTTGATTCCAAAAACGAACATGGGGTGCATTCTCCTTTTGTATTTTTGTTGGTTACCAAATGTTTTTATGACAAAGCAAACTTTAAACCTTATTTTACTCATTTAGAAACAAAAACTAAAAAAGGAAGATTATTAAACCGATTATTTCATTATTTCCAATTTCAAGAAGGGATTTACTTCTCTGAAAACAAAAAAATGAAACCTTCAAAAGTTGATTTTATTATTATAGATTCCTCCTACTTGCAAGAAAATAATTTAGAATTAAATTCAATTATTGCTTTAGCAAATAATGAAACTTGTGTGATTTTCAAGAATCCACATTATTCGAAGGTAATTCAAAAACAATGGAAATCAGTAATTGCAAATTCTAATTTTAACGTTACAATTGATATCTATTCATTTGGTTTCGCATTTATTAGAAAAGAACAAGTGAAGGAACATTTTACCATTCGATTTTAATCAAAACGTTAAAAAAAGAGTAGTAATTAGGAAATGGATAATTCCTTTTTGTACTTTTAATGCCAAAATAATAATACAAAAAATAACACCTATTGAATTTCAAATTACAATGGCAAAACCACTAATTCAAATCAACAAAATAAAAAGAGATTTCGTTCTAGGAAACGAAATTGTTTATGTTCTAAAAGGAATTGATTTAGAAATAAATAAAGGAGAATATGTTGCATTAATGGGGCCTTCGGGTTCAGGAAAATCTACTTTAATGAATCTTTTAGGTTGTTTGGACACTCCTACATCTGGTAGATACATATTAAACGGAAAAGATGTTAGTAAAATGCACGATGATGAATTGGCTGAAATTCGAAATAAGGAAATTGGTTTTGTGTTTCAAACGTTCAATCTTTTGCCAAGAACAACCGCACTAGATAATGTAGCTTTACCTATGGTTTATGCAGGATATTCGAAATCGGACAGAATGATTCGAGCGGAAGAAGTGCTAAAACAAGTGGGATTATCTGATAGAATGGACCACCAACCCAACCAACTTTCAGGAGGACAACGCCAGCGTGTTGCGGTTGCCAGAGCATTGGTAAACAAACCTTCGATTATTTTAGCCGATGAGCCTACGGGAAATTTAGATAGTAAAACATCGGAAGAAATCATGAAATTATTTGGTGACATTCATAAATTAGGAAATACGGTAATTGTCGTAACTCACGAGGAGGAAGTTGCAGCTTATGCGCACCGAGTGATCCGTTTGCGTGATGGTTTAATTGAAAGCGATACCAATAATAAAAACTAAATCGGTAAAATGAAAATTTATACTAAAACTGGAGATACTGGAACAACAGGTCTTTTTGGAGGAACAAGAGTTCCAAAAGACCATATTAGAATAGAAAGCTACGGAACTGTAGATGAATTAAATTCTCATATTGGTTTACTTCGCGATCAAGAAATGGATTCCCATTATAAAGAAGTATTAATAGAAGTTCAAGATCGTTTGTTTACCGTTGGAGCTATATTAGCAACACCACCTGAAAAAGCAGTTAAAAAAAATGGTGAATTACGATTAAAAAATCTTGGAATTATTGAAAGTGATATTGAATTTTTAGAAAAAGAAATTGATACCATGGAAGAATTACTTCCGCCAATGACACATTTTATATTACCGGGCGGACATACTACAGTGTCATACTGTCACATTGCAAGATGTGTTTGCCGTCGTGCCGAACGATTAGCAGTGCATTTAGACCACAATGAACCGGTAGATGAAAACGCAATTAAGTACTTAAACCGCCTTTCTGACTACCTTTTTGTGTTGGCACGGAAGTTGAGTTACGACCTAAAAGCTGCCGAAGTTAAATGGATTCCAAGAAAGTAGTTATTTTAATTATTTTATAATTTAACTTATTGAAAACCAAAATATTAAAGCTTTTATTTAAACGATATTTATCACGTTCTTAACTATTTTGTAAAATAAATAGAATTTTACTTGAATTTTTAAGTAAAAAAATTATTTTTGCATAAACTAAAAATAAGTAAAAATGTATTGGACATTAGAATTAGCATCTTATTTAAGTGATGCGCCGTGGCCTGCGACCAAAGACGAACTTATTGACTACGCTATTAGAGCTGGTGCGCCACTTGAAGTAGTGGAGAACCTGCAATCTATAGAGGATGAAGGAGAGATTTATGAATCAATGGAAGAAATTTGGCCTGATTATCCTACAGACGAAGATTATCTTTGGAACGAGGATGAATATTAAAAAAATATTAAAACCAATGAAAAGTCTCCAACGAGGCTTTTTTTTTGGTTAATTTGCACACACATTATAAATTGAAATATAAATCGGATTATGAGTTTCATAAACAGCATATTAAAAGTCTTTGTTGGTGATAAATCGAAACAAGATGTTAAAGGATTACAAGGAAATATCACAAAAATTAAATCGTTTGAAAGTGCTTTAGAATCATTGTCACATGACGAATTGAGAGCAAAAACAAATTACTTTAAAGAGTTAATTAAACAAGCTAGAGCTGAAAAAGATGCTAAAATTGCTGATCTTCAAGCTGAAGTTGAAACTATTGAAGATATTGATAAAAGGGAAGATTTATATTTAGAAATTGACTCTTTAGAAAAAGAAGCATACGAAATTTCTGAAAAAACTTTAAATGACATACTTCCAGAAGCATATGCTGTTATTAAAGAAACTGCAAAACGGTTTAAAGATAATACTTCTTTAAAAGTTACTGCTACTTCTAAAGACAGAGAGCTTTCTGCTACTAAAACATACATTAAATTAGAAGGTGATCATGCCGTTTGGGCAAATTCTTGGAGTGCTGCTGGTAAACAAATCACTTGGGACATGGTTCACTACGACGTTCAGTTGATTGGTGGAATGGTGCTTCACGGCGGAAAAGTGGCTGAGATGCAAACGGGTGAAGGAAAAACATTGGTAGCAACCTTACCTCTTTATTTAAATGCCTTAACGGGAAATGGAGTGCATTTAGTAACTGTAAATGATTATTTAGCAAAAAGAGATAGTACTTGGAAAGCGCCATTATTCGAATTCCATGGTTTGACAGTTGATTGTATTGACAATCACCAACCGAATTCTGACGAAAGAAGAAAAGCCTACGAAGCCGATATTACTTATGGAACAAATAATGAATTTGGTTTTGATTATTTAAGAGATAATATGGCGCATTCTCCAACTGAATTAGTTCAAAGAAAACACAACTTTGCAATTGTAGATGAGGTCGATTCTGTTTTAATTGATGATGCAAGAACACCTTTAATTATATCAGGTCCTGTCCCTCAAGGAGAACGGCATGAATTTAACGAGTTGAAACCAAAAATTGAAAACTTAGTTAACCTACAAAGACAATTATCAAATGGTTTTTTAACCGAGGCGAAACGATTAATTAAGGAAGGAAATACTAAAGACGGTGGTTTTAACTTGTTACGTGCTTACCGAAGTTTGCCAAAAAACAAAGCTTTAATTAAGTTTTTAAGTGAAGAAGGAGTAAAACAATTACTTCAAAAAACTGAAAATCAATATTTACAAGACAACAAAAGAGACATGCATCTAGTGGATGAGGCGTTGTATTTTGTAATCGAAGAAAAAAACAATCAGGTTGAATTGTCTGACAATGGTATTCAATTTTTATCAAAAGATACTGATAGTTCTTTCTTTATTCTTCCAGATATTGGAACTGAGATTGCAGCTATCGAAAGACAAAATTTAGATAAAGATGCTGAAGCAGAAGCCAAAGAATTGCTATTCCAAGATTTCAGTATAAAAAGTGAAAGAATTCACACTTTAACTCAATTATTAAAGGCCTATTCATTATTCGAAAAAGATGTAGAATATGTAATCATGGACAATAAAATCATGATTGTAGATGAGCAAACAGGTCGTATCATGGACGGACGTCGATATTCTGATGGTTTGCACCAAGCGATTGAAGCTAAAGAAAATGTAAAAATTGAAGCTGCAACGCAAACATTTGCAACAGTAACTTTACAGAACTACTTCAGAATGTATAGCAAGTTGGCCGGTATGACTGGTACTGCGGTTACTGAAGCTGGTGAACTTTGGGAGATTTATAAATTGGATGTCGTTGAAATTCCTACCAATCGTCCAATGTCAAGACACGATAAAGAAGATTTAATTTATAAAACAACTCGTGAAAAATTCAATGCGGTTATTGAAGATGTAACTGAATTATCTGCAGCTGGTAGACCAGTGTTAATTGGAACAACATCCGTAGAAATCTCTGAATTATTGAGTAGAATGTTGAAAATGCGTGGAGTTACTCATAACGTATTGAATGCAAAAATGCACAAGCAAGAAGCTCAAATTGTTGAAGAGGCGGGAAAAGCTGGAGTAGTAACTATTGCTACCAATATGGCGGGTCGTGGAACGGACATTAAATTATCAGCAGAGGTAAAAGCGGCTGGAGGTTTAGCGATTATTGGAACAGAACGTCATGATTCACGTCGTGTTGACCGTCAGTTAAGAGGTCGTGCTGGTCGTCAAGGAGATCCTGGAAGTTCCCAATTTTACGTTTCACTTGAAGACAACTTGATGCGTTTATTTGGATCGGAGCGTGTTGCAAAAGTAATGGACAGAATGGGATTGAAAGAAGGCGAAGTGATTCAGCATTCTATGATGACCAAATCAATTGAAAGAGCTCAGAAAAAAGTAGAAGAAAACAATTTTGGTGTTCGTAAGCGTTTATTAGAATACGATGATGTAATGAATGCACAGCGTGAGGTAGTTTACAAACGTCGTCGTCATGCATTGTTTGGAGAGCGATTGAAATTGGATATTGCAAACATGATGTATGATACTTGCGAATTAATTGTCAATAACAATAAAATGGCAGGTGATTTTAAAAATTTCGAGTTTGAGTTGATTCGTTATTTCTCCATTACATCACCTGTTTCAGAAAGTGATTTCTTAAAATTTACCGATATTGAATTGACAGGAAAAACATACAAAGCAGCTTTAATTTATTACACTGAAAAAGCAGATAGAAGTGCTAGAGAGGCTTATCCAATCATAAAAAATGTATTTGAAGATAAAACCAATAATTTTGAGCGTATTGTAATTCCATTTTCTGACGGTTTAAAATCATTGGAAGTCATTACAGATTTAAAACGTGCTTATGAAACTCAAGGTAAACAATTAGTATCCGATTTTGAAAAAAATATAACATTGGCTATTGTAGATGAAGCATGGAAAAAGCACTTGCGTAAAATGGACGAATTGAAACAATCGGTTCAATTGGCGGTGCACGAGCAAAAAGATCCATTACTAATTTACAAATTCGAAGCGTTTAATTTATTTAGTAATATGATCAATGGCGTTAACAAAGAAGTAATTTCGTTCTTATTTAAAGGGGATTTACCACAACAAAATGCACCTAGAATTCAAGAAGCTAAAGAAGTTCGTAAAAAAGAGAATTATAAAA
The DNA here is from genome assembly GCA_943324545.2 of Chitinophaga pinensis. Lineage (GTDB taxonomy): Bacteria > Bacteroidota > Bacteroidia > Flavobacteriales > Flavobacteriaceae > Flavobacterium. The sequence goes on along the minus strand of CALPMA020000043.1, from coordinate 2,619 downwards.
TTAGTAAAGAAGAAATTGTAAATAGTGAAAGCGCCAATCGTGAAGCAGGAGAAACTCAGCAAAGACAAGTTACTGAAACTATCGTTCGTGAAATGCCAAAAATCAACCGAAATGATACTGTAAAAATTCAAGAAGTTGCGACTGGTAAAATCGAAGAAATGAAATTTAAAAAAGCAGAAAGTTTATTGGCTTCAGGTCAATGGGTATTAATTAATTAATATAATTAATCGCTACATAATTTAATGCTCCAACGGCTGAATACTGTTGGAGCATTTAATTTAAATAATTATATATACCTTTACTTTTAAATCAACTAAAAAATATTCTCATGGCAAAAAGTCAAGACGCAAAAAAAAATACTAAGAAGGAACCTTTAAAAACAGCTAAAGAAAAAAAAGAAGAAAAACGCGAAAAGAAAAATAGCACTAAAAGAGATTAAGTAAATCACTCTATTCTTATAAATTATTTTTTTTATAAATATGCCAAATACTGATACCTTTAAATTATTTTTTGACAAAGTAAGAGGTAGTATTTCCGATGGTACTTTTGCTAAATTAACATTAGCAAAAACGATTGGAAATACGCAATTAATGAATATTTATATTCGAACCAATACAGATGAAATCCAACTTAAATTGGCATTGACTTTTAAATTCCAAACCAGTGAAGAAGTGAAGATCGTAACCATTGAAGAAGGATTGAACGAACTAATTCCCTATTTAAACAATCCGTTTTTATCGGCAATTTTATTTACAACTTATGGGGATGTGATGATGAAATTGAACAAAAAAAGAGTGGCAACTATTACGGAAAAAGCGGCTACTTTTAAAAATGCTGATCCAATATTACTAGGGTATTTATCTGCGAAATAAAATATATAACTTTGGAACCAATTTAAAACCTTAGTGCTTTTTTGCGGTTAAATCTATAAATTATCAGGAAATATTTTCCCAGGATTCAAAATACCATTTGGATCAAAAATAGTTTTTATGCCTTTCATTAATTTTAAATGCGATTCGCTAAAAGCTATATCCATATAATTTTTTTGAACAAAACCGATTCCGTGTTCTCCAGATAAAGTTCCTTTTAGGGATACCGTTAATTCAAAAATTTCACGAATTCCTTTGATAACTTCTGTATTCCAATTTTCATCAGACATATCGCCTTTAATTATATTCACATGCAAGTTTCCATCGCCAGCGTGTCCGTAGCAAACCGATTTAAATCCGTATTTCCTTCCGATTTCTTTGATACCAAATAGTAATTTAGGCAACTCATATCTTGGGACAACTGTATCTTCTTCTTTATAAATAGAATTTGATTTTACCGCTTCAGCAACACTACGTCTCATTTTCCAAAGTAGGTTTTTTTGAATCTCAGTATCTGCAAAAAGCACTTCATCTATATTAAATTGCTCAACTACTTCCATAATTTTCTCTGCTTCTTGAAAAAGAATATCAGGATAATTACCATCTACTTCAATAAGCAAGTGCGCTTGAATTTTATCATTCACTTGCACATTCAAATCAGGGACAAATTTTAAAGTCCAATCAATAGCATCGCGTTCCATAAATTCTAATGCACTAGGAGTGATTCCTGCTCGAAAAATGGCAGAAACCGCTTCGCAGGCTTGATTTGCCTCATAAAAAGGAACCAACATTAAAACGGTATGCTCTACTTTCGGGATTAATTTCATTACAATTTTGGTAATAATACCTAGAGTTCCTTCGCTTCCCACCATTAGTTGAGTAAGGTTGTATCCTGTAGAATTTTTTAAAGTATTGGCGCCTGTCCATATAATTTCACCATTGGCAAGCACAACTTCCAAATTTAAAACATAATCTTTGGTAACTCCATATTTTACAGCACGAGCTCCTCCCGCATTTTCAGCTACGTTTCCTCCTATCCAACAACTTCCTAAACTGCTTGGATCTGGTGGATAAAACAACTCTTTTTCGGCAACTGCCTCACGTAAAACTTGCGTAATAACGGCAGGTTCAACCACCACTTGAAGGTTTTTTTCATCTATAATAATTATTTTATTGAAACGCTCCATCGACAATCCAATCCCTTGATGAACTGATAATGCCCCACCGCTTAAACCCGTTCTAGCTCCAATTGGAGTCACCGGAATTCCATGATGATTTGCGATTTTTAAAATAGTAGAAATCTCTTGAGGAGTTCCTGGTTTTAAAACTACTGAAGGTGGAAAAACAAAAGCTTCAGTTTCATCTTTACCATAATGGTTGCGTGTTTCTTGATCGGTAAAAACATAGGAATCACCTATGATTTCATTGAGTTGCGACAGTATTTCTGGAGTAATATTCATAAAATAATTTGAATTGTAAATGTAAAAAATATTAAAATTAAATTGGTGTTTTTATTCTAAAAAAGTGGGGTAAATTAGGATCCCTAGTCCTGATGGAAGGGAAAATCCCGAACTTTTTAGTGAGGATTTGGAATAACAGCGGGAAATAGCTACAAAAAAATAGTTAAAAACTAAAATAGTTAACAATTGTTAACAAATTAGATTTCTAATAACCATAATAAATTGTATTTTTACGTTTCAAATTTTTAATTATAAATGGGTAAAATCATTGCTATTGCCAATCAAAAAGG
>CALPMA020000042.1 GCA_943324545.2 Chitinophaga pinensis | reverse complement strand
TCTATTCCAGCTTTTATAAAAAACTGAAGTCCCTAATCATCGAGATATACATTTTGATAAACTACTCTTTTAATTCCAGATTGGTGAATAAGTTTGCTGCATTCTTTGCATGGCGAAAGGGTAACATATAGGGTTGCTCCATCACAAGTTTGTGTTGAACGGGCTACTTTTAATATTGCATTTGCTTCAGCGTGAAGAACAAACCATTGGGTTAACCCTTCTTCATCTTCACAGCAATTTTCAAATCCTGAAGGCGTCCCATTATATCCGTCTGAAATAATCATTTTATCGCGAACAATTATTGCTCCCACTTGACGTCGTTTGCAATAGGAAAGTTGTCCCCATTCAGAGGCAATTCGAAGATAGGCTTTGTCGTATTTATTCAATTTCTTTTTTTCCATTTTATCTGATCCAAATTTTACTTTCTATTATCATTGGTAAAACTACACCAATAACAAATGAAGACATCGTTAAAGTCCAATCTCTTTTTGAAAACCTAAAAAGTGTTTGCACACAATAGGCTGCTATTAATGATACGGAAACAACTATAATTTGGGCAACTTCAATTCCCGTAGCAAATTCTAAAAGTGGAAGTAATTTCGAATCTGATGCTCCGCCAATAATTGATTTAAAATAGGTTGCAAAGCCTAAACCATGAATAATTCCAAAAAATAAAGTAATAATTCCAATTACACTTATACTTTCATTTTTAGCAGATTTTCCAGCTGTAAATAGATGAAAAAATGCCGTTATTAATATAGTAATTGGTATTAAAAATTCAATCAAATTTACTTTTACAACTATAATTCCATAAACGGAAAGGATCAATGCAAGTGTATGACCAATTGTAAAAAGAGAGACTAATAGAAGTATTTTTTTCCAATCTTTAAAAACATAAGGAACGCTCAACGCAATCAAAAACAATATGTGATCATAGGAAAATATATTTAATACGTGACGCATTCCAACTTCGAAGTAAATCCAAAAATCCGACATAGGTAATGTTTTAGAGATTTAATTAATGTCAAACTTACGAATTATTTTGAAAATAAATAGACCGGATTTTGGTTTAGGCGAACAAAAAATAGTTGAATTTTAAAAATTAATATTTGCTCAATTTTGCAAGCATCATAAATTCTTCTGCTTTATTCACCATATTGCTACTTCCACAGAAGAAAGGTACTCTCTCATGCAATTCATTGGGTTGGATATCCAAGATTCTTGTGTACCCATCAGAAGCTTTTCCTCCCGCTTGTTCGGCAATTAAAGCCATTGGATTGCATTCGTATAATAATCGTAATTTGCCATTTGGTGATTTTGAACTAGTTGGATAAATGTAAATTCCTCCTTTAATCATGTTTCTATGAAAATCAGAAACTAAACTTCCTATGTATCTTGAGGTGTAAGGTCTATCGCCTTCTTCGGATTGGCAATATTTAATATAATCTTTTACTCCTTGCGGAAAATGAATGTAATTTCCTTCATTTATAGAGTAGATCGTTCCGTCTTCAGCAAATTTCATATTGGGATGAGAAAGATAAAAAGTTCCAATTGCAGGATTCAATGTAAATCCGTTCACGCCGTCACCAGTAGTATAAACTAGCATCGTTGAAGTTCCATAAATTACATAACCAGCCGCAACTTGATTAACTCCTGGTTGTAAAAAATCCTCTATAGTAACCGGTGTTCCCACGGGTGAAATTCTTCGGTAAACTGAAAAAATAGTCCCTAAAGATACGTTAACATCTATATTTGAAGATCCGTCAAGCGGATCCATAAGCACTACATATTTGTTATTATGGCAATTATCGTTTCCTGCAACAGTAATAAATTCGTCATTTTCTTCAGAAGCAATTCCGCAAACAATTTCCCGGTTAATAAGTGTTTGAATGAAAATTTCATTGGCATAAACATCAAGCTTTTGTTGGTCTTCTCCTTGAATGTTTTGTTCGCCCGCTGCTCCAATTATATCTACTAATCCAGCTTTGTTTACTTTATAGTTAACCACTTTAGCCGCTAATCGAATAGAATTGATAATTCTAGACAATTCTCCAGATGAATATTGAAACGAATTTTGGTTTTCAATGATAAATTCCCCCAGTGTTCTATTGCGTTGTTCCATTACTATAACGTTGTAGTTAATTTTCCACAAATATCGTTATTTTTGTGATAATGCACCTAAATTTATTAGATAGTTTATCAGATTTGTATATTTGCTGAATAATTAGCAATTTAAATTTTAAATGTGTTTTTTTACAAGTTTCAAATTAAGAATTCTACACCAATAAGATCGTTTAATGAACATTAGAAAAGGAAGAGTTGAAGACATGCCGTCGGTTTTGGGACTTATAAAAGAACTTGCTGTTTTTGAGAAAGAACCTAATGCTGTTGAGGTAACACTAGCCGATCTAATGCGAGATGGATTTGGCGAAAACTCATTATTTCACACTTTTATTGCCGAAGAAAATGATGAAATTTTAGGGATGGCATTGTATTATTACCGATATTCAACTTGGAAAGGGAAGACAATACATTTAGAAGACTTAATTGTAAAAAAAGAAAAACGAGGGTCAGGTTTAGGATTCAAATTGTATTCAGAAGTAATTGCTCAAGGCAAATGTGATGGCGTTCGAAGAATTGAATGGAATGTGTTAGACTGGAATACGCCTGCAATTGAATTTTATAAAAAAACGGGCGCTAAGGTTTTTAAAGATTGGCTTGTAGTCCAAATGGACGAGAAAGGAATTGATGCTTTTTTAGAGAAAAACAAAATATAATTATCTTAAGAAATGAGAATATTTAAATTTGGAGGTGCATCGGTAAAAGATGCTGAAGGAATTAGAAACGTTTACAACGTTTTGCAAACCGTTGGTTTTGAAGATGTTTTGTTGGTAATTTCTGCTATGGGGAAAACTACAAATGCGCTGGAGATAGTTATTAAAAACTATTTTGACAAATCTCCGGAGTTACAATCTTCCATTCAAGAAGTAAAAAAATACCACAATCAAATACTTTTAGATCTTTTTGAAGACGATAAAAATGCGGTTTTTAAAGACGTGAATTCCCTATTTTCAGAATTAGATCATTTTATAAATCAGAATAAATCCCCAAATTATAATTTTGTTTACGACCAAATTGTAAGTTTTGGAGAATTAATATCTACAACAATAGTTAGTCATTATATGGGTTTTATGGGAATAAAAACCCAGTGGATTGATGTTAGAAATTTAATTAAAACCGACAATAATTACCGAGATGCGAATGTTGATTGGGACATCACTCAAAAGTTGATTTCGAAAACCGTTAAGAAAAAAACGCTAAATGTCACTCAGGGTTTTCTGGGTTCTGATGAGAATAATTTTACCACCACCTTAGGCCGCGAGGGTTCCGATTATTCCGCTGCGATTTTTGCTTACTGCCTAAATGCAGAAAGCGTAACTATTTGGAAAGATGTTCCTGGTGTAATGAATGCCGATCCAAGATACTTTGAAAACGCTAGATTATTAAATCAGATTTCTTATCGTGAAGCCATTGAATTGGCGTTTTATGGTGCAACTGTAATTCACCCAAAAACACTACAGCCGCTTCAAAAAAAAGAAATTCCTTTGTTTGTAAAATCCTTTATTAACCCGTCATTGCCAGGAACAAGTGTGTCTAAGGGGGCTGATTTAGACCCGCATTTACCGTGTTTTATTTTAAAGAATAAGCAGCTTTTACTTTCCCTTTCCTCAATAGATTTTTCATTTATTATGGAGGAAAATATTAGTGAAATATTTGCGCTTTTACATGAATATAAAATGAAAGTGAGTTTGATTCAAAATTCTGCGATTAGTTTTTCTGTTTGTATTGAGGATAAGTTCGGAAATTTTAATGCTCTAAAATCAATACTTTCAAAGAAGTTTAAAATTTCCTATAATGAAAATGTTTCTCTGTTCACCATTCGTCATTTCGATGAAAAGGCAGCCCAAATTGTTGAAAAAAATAAGGTTGTTTTATTGAAACAAGTGAGTCGCGAAACCATGCAAATTATCACCAAAGAAGAAAATTAAAAAAGCGGTTGGATTATAGAAAATTCAATTCTTGGCTTTTTCAAACAAAACACACTACTTTTGATGTCTGTGCGTTATCCTTGTTATGTTGAAAAAGTTATTTTACTTACTAATTTTAATTTCATTCTCGGGACTTCGCGCTCAAGAATTTTCTACGCATTATAAAACTAAAAAAATAGTAGCTTCAAAAAATGGAATTCTATTGGATAGCGTTAGTTTAAATTCTAGTTTTTTTAAATTAGAAACCCGCAAAGGAAAACCTATAGATACTTCCTTTTATACAATCGATTTTCAAAAAAGTTTACTCACATTCAAACCCGATTTTCCCCATTATAATGACACTTTAATGGTACGGTTTTTAAAATTTCCTGATTTTTTAACTAAAGAATATAGCATTTACGATAGACGTCGAGTAGTAAGTAATGATGCCGCTTTAGGAGATTTATATCAAGTAAAATTTGACACTAAAAAAAAATATATTCCTTTTGACGGATTAACAACTGCCGGAAGTTTAACTCGTGGAATTACTATTGGTAACAACCAAAATTCCGTATTAAATTCAGCTTTAGATCTTCAAATTTCTGGAAAAATATCCGATAAAGTTACGTTAAGAGCATCCATTCAAGACAATAATATTCCATTACAAGAAGGCGGATATTCTCAAAAATTAGATGAATTTGATCAAATATTTATAGAATTAAGTTCGGAAAAATGGAATATAAGAGCTGGTGATTTATTTTTAGAAAATAGAAATTCGAAGCTTTTAAATTTCAATAAAAAAGTTCAGGGCTTGTCTTCCCGATTTGAATTTGGCAATACCAATTCGAGAACTACAGTCTTCGCATCGGCTGCTTTAGTAAGGGGAAAATATGCTAAAAGCACTTTTGTAGGCCAAGAAGGAAATCAAGGGCCGTATAAATTACGAGGGGCTAATGGCGAATTATACGTCTTGGTAATTTCAGGTTCTGAGCGCGTTTATGTAAATGGAATTCTTTTAACTCGAGGCGAAAATAACGATTATATTATCGATTATAATGCCGGTGAAATAAAATTTACTTCTATTTTTCCTATCACCTCTGAAATGCGAATTTCTATAGAATACCAATATTCAGATAGAAATTACACCCGTTTTATAACTTATGCCGGAGCTACTCAAGATAACGAAAAATGGAGCATTGGAGGTTATTTGTATTCTGAAAATGACATGAAAAACCAGCCTTTACAACAAAATTTATCAACAGATCAAGTTCAGTCCTTAATTAATGCTGGTGACAATCCAAATTTGATGTCAGCGTCTTCAGCCTATTTAGACACTTTTTCTGAAAATAAAATTCTGTATAAAAAAACCGTTATTAATGGCGTTTCTGTTTTTGTATACTCTAATATTCCAACTGATGAATTGTACAATGTAAAATTTACACTTGTAGGTAATAATTTAGGAAACTATGTTCTGTCAAGTGCAGCAGCAATAGGGAAAATTTACAGTTATGTAACTCCTATCAACGGGATTCCTCAAGGAAATTACGAGCCAATAGTTAGAATAATTGCTCCAACAGAAATCCAAATTGCGACGGTTTTAGGTAAATTTAAACCCACTGAAAAAACCAATGTTGATTTTGAAATTGGAATAAGTAATAACGACAACAACCTTTTTTCTTCTATTGATGATTCTGACAATCATGGAGTAGCGGGAAAAATTAATTTCAAACAGCGCTTGATTTCTAAAAAATGGAATATAGATTTTTTTACCAATTACCAATTGATTCAGAAGCAATTTAAAACTATTGAGAGATTATTTACTATTGAATTTGATAGAGATTGGAATTTAAGTAATCCTATTGGGACGCAAAGTTATTTAGTATCGGGATTGCATTTTAACTTACCGGAAAAAGGGGATATTACTTTTCAATTTGAAAATTTAGGTTTTAAAGATAGCTTTTCGGGGAGTCGTCAATTTTTGAACGGAAATTTAAATTTGAAAAAATGGAACATTCAAAATAAAAGTAGTTTTTTGAAAAGTGAAAGCAATTACTCCAACTCTGTATTTATAAGAAATCAATCACAAGTTAAATATCATTATAAGAAAAATTGGGCAGGGTTAACATTGCGATTGGAAGACAATCAAGAAAGAATAAAGTCAACCAATTTGTTTTCTTCGTTAAGTCAGAAATTTACTGAATTTGGTGGGTTTATAGGTCGTGGAGATAGCACTAAGGTTTTTATGGAATTGGGTTATTTAAATAGGTCGAATGATAGTCTGCAAAACGGTAATTTAAAACGAGTAAACAATTCACAATCGTATTATTTAAAATCCCAATTAATAAAAACAGATTCAAGAGATTTATCAGTATTTGTAAATTATAGAACCCTTAAATATTCAGATTTAACTAGATTGGCAGAGCCTTCATTTAATTCAAGAGTATTATACAATGATCGGTTTTTCAATCAATTAATTCAGCTCACAACGGCATACGAAACCAATTCTGGAGCTATTGCGCAACAAGAATTCACCTACCTTGAAGTTGAGCCGGGAAGGGGAATTTACTCATGGAGTGATTATAATAACAATGGAATTCAAGATTTAGAGGAGTTTCAGGTTGCTGCATTTATCGACCAAGCAAGATATATTAGGGTATTTCTTCCCAACCAAGTTTATCTAAAAACTCATCAAAATAAATTCTCGCAATCAGTTTCAATTAATATGATACAGTGGCAAAATGAAACCGGATTTAAACGCTTTTTATCCTATTTCTATAATCAAATTGCATTTCTTGGAGAACGCAAAATAAAACGTATTGGCGATGATTTTGATTTTAATCCATTTAGCTCGAACGACACTAATTTACTAGGTTTAAATTCGAGTTTTAGAAATAGTTTGTTTTTTAACAGGGGAAAACAATCACATTCTATAACGTATTCTATTCTTGCTGGTAGAATAAAAAACTTGCTTTCTGTAGGGTCTCAAGAAAATTCAAATCAATCCCATCAACTGCAATATACCCATTTATATAAAAAATATTGGCTTATAAATTTAAGTTCAAAAACTATAAAATCAGAGATGTCATCAGAAAATTATTCTGCAAGAAACTATATGTTAAATGGCTATCAGCTGGCTCCTAAAATTTCTTATTTGTTTTCAAAAAACGCAAGCTGGGATCTATTTTATGAATATCAAAATAAGATTAACAAAATAGGTTCTTTAGAAACTTTAGCTCAAAGCCGATTTGGCACTTCGTTTAACTATTCATCAGAAAAAAAATTAACCATGAATGGAGAATTTTCTATGTATGAAAATAGTTTTGTAGGAAACAATATAACCCCAGTTGCTTATGAAATGTTAGAAGGGTTACAACCGGGAACTAATATTACTTGGCGACTGTTAATTCAAAAAAATTTAACCGCTTATTTAGATATTAACCTAAATTATCAAGGTCGAAAAAGCGAAAGTAGTAACACAATTCATACAGGAAATGTTCAGCTTAGAGCTTATTTTTAGTAAATTAAGCTTACCTTTTTAATGAAAAATGGGATTTAAAAACTTTCATATCTGAGGTTAACGGTTCAATGTATTCTACCGTGAACCAATAATCTGACGTAGGTAAAAGTGCTCCTAAATAAGTTCCATCCCAGCCTAAACTCTTAGAGCTTATTTGCTTTAAAAGTTTACCATAACGATCAAAAATAAAGATATTAGCTGTTGGTTGATTTTCCAATCCTATTATATTCCAATAATCATTAAAACCATCATTATTTGGAGTGAAAAATGTTGGATAACCAATAATAAAAACGTTTGTGCTCAAATTCGTACATCCGTTCGTGTCCGTAACAGTTAATAAATGACTTCCTGGGTTTACATTGGTAAAAACATTAGAATATTGTAAAGCGCCATAATCCATTGAGTATTGATAATTTGGGTTGGGAACTAAAGCAGTTACTGTTATAGATGCATTTTGATCAAAAGCAAACGATCCAACAGCAGAAATACTTGTTGCAGGAAGTGATGAAGTTACAGTTGCAGAAACACCTGAAGAAACACAGCCGGTTGCAGTATTGGTTGCTATTACAGAATACGGGCCCGCTTCTGAAGCCACAAAAGTATTCCCGGTTCCAGATTGTAAGACGTTGTTTAAAAACCATTGAAATGTATAATCGGTATTATTTAATCCACTATATAATGTGTATGTTGTGAATGCCACACCTAATGTGTCAACGCAAATATTACCCCCAGTAAGTGAAGGCCTTGGCAATGGATTTACAATTACAGTTACCGAAATTGGAGTTCCCAAGCAGCCATTTAATTCCGGAGTAATGGTATAAATTGCATCTCCAGCGTTAGATCCTGTTGTTTCTAATACTTGAACTATTGAGGCTCCCGAATCTGCTAAAGCGCCTCTTACCCCGTTTTGAACTACAGTCCATGAAAAAGTTGTGCCAGAAAGACTAGGAGATAATACAATTGAAGTGGTATCGCCAGAACAAAGAGGAGGTTGAGTTGGGGCTATTGAAAAATCAGGGATTGGTTTTACATTTACCGAAACTTGAACCGGCATTCCCACACAACCGTTTGAAGTTGGAATAACTTCATAAGTTGCCGTTCCTACAGTTGGTAAAATAACTGATAGAGCTTGGGCAATTGAAGATCCGGAACCAGCAGAAGTCCCATTTAAATTGGTTTGATTTACAGTCCAATTAAAAACGGTATTTATAACTGAGCTTGAAAAAGATATCGCGGTTGATTCTTCTGAACAAAGGGTTTGTTCCGCTACAGGATTTATTATTGCTACAGGAATTGGATTCACAATTATTGAAATGGTAGAGGTAATTCCGCTACAGCCGTTTACTTCTGGAGTAATTGCGTAAACTGCCTCGCCTGAAGAATTGTTAATAGTGTTTAATGTCTGTGCAATCACATTTCCAGTTCCTATAGACCCTCCGGTAACATTGTTTTGAATTAAATTCCAACTAAAGTTAGTGCTTCCGGATATTGACCCTGCTAAATTGATAGCTGTTGTGCTACCTGAACATATTGAAGTATTAGCTGCCGTTGTAGTTAAAGTAGGTTTCGGAGTTACCATTACAGTAACATTTATTGGTGTCCCAGAACAGCCATTATTTGTTGGTGTAATGGTATATTGAACATTCCCAACTTGGTTGCTTGTAGATGTTAATACTTGTGAAATAACATTTCCTGTCCCTGAAGCTTCACCTGAAACATCAGTTGCAGTGGCAGTCCAACTGAAAGTAGTTGTTGAAATTAGACTTGAAAGCGTAATCCCCGTAGACTGAAGTGAACAGATGGTTTCGCTTGTTGGTGAGGCATTTACAACTGGGATTTGTGATACAACTACTTGACTTGTAGATGGATTAGCGCATTGTCCAGCATCAGGAGTAAAAGTATATGTAGTTGTTGTGTTAGGATTAAAAGACGGTGACCAGGCTCCTGTTACTCCATTTGTGGAAGATAAAGGAAGTGAAATAATTGTCCCAACGCATACTGGCGGAATACTATTAAATGTTGGATTTATTCCATTTGGAATTGGATTTATTACAACTCTTACTGGAGTTGAAACACAATTCTGTGAATTTTGAACTGTGAAATCATAGCTTCCTGCATTAAGATTTGAAATTGTAACCGAAGATGTATTTCCAGTAATTCCGCCGGGATTTATGGTCCAATTTCCCGCAGGCAAGCCATTTAAAACAACGCTCCCTGGGGTTAAACAGGTAGGATGTGTTATTGTGCCAATTGTAGGCGCAACATTTGGATTAACTGTTATGGTAACCGACTTTTGATATACACAAGAAGGCGTCTCTCTAAAATAAAGATCGTCAATTGCAAAATCATTTCCTCCTCCTATCATTTCCCTATTAATAATACTAATTATTGCGGTTGTATTGGTTCCTGAATTCCAAACATAAGAATGTTCATCCCAAATACATGAGATAGAAGGAGCTGTGACGGGAGGTCCTAAAGAAACATTATTTATTAATACTTCTAATTTTGCTGGAATACTATTTACAACTGAGGTTAAAAAGTAACTAAATGAATAATTTTTTCCTGGAATTACAGTTATAGGTATTTGAGAATACCAAACCCTAGCTGTTCCAGAAGTAGATCCGTCACCAACGAACATGTTTCCGTTTGGGGTGGTGTGATCTAAACAATTGAAAAAAGCATTAAACCAGTTTCTTGGATTGGTTACCACTCCATAGGCTCCTTGTTGTCCATTTGTAGGAACTGTTCCAATATTATAATAAATATAATCTGATAAAAAACCTGTGTTTCCCGATGTAAAATCTCCATTAACAATTAGATTTGCAGGATTTGCAGCTACTCCAGAAGTAACAGTATAGACGGTCGTTGTAGATGGGCTAACCGTTGGGGCGGCACTAGTATTATTAGCGGATGTTAAAGTTATATCAGAAGGGTTTGCAGTCCATAAATAGGGAGCTGGGCTTCCGCTTACAGATAAATTAGCGGACAATCCAGCGCAAATTGTTACCGGTGCGTTGATTGTAATATCATTTGGAGGTGTCAATATCAAAATAATTGGTGGAACTGATGCTCCAGTAGCATCTTGAATTGAAAGCGTATAAGTCCCGGCCGATAAATTATTAAAAATCCCCGTTGAATTTGAAGTTGTAGAGATGGTTGTTGCTAGTGAATAAGTGTATGGTAATGCACCACCTCCACCAACTCCAGTAATAGAGCCGTCGGTTGAGGTTGGACAGGTTGGATTTATTGAGGTTTGAGTTAAAGTTAACGGAAGTGCTCCTGGGGTAAGTGTGATATCGTCAATAGAAAACTTATTTTCATTCACTCCATTTTCAAAATCACCATTAATAAATAATTGCCCGGTAGCACTATTTGAAAAGGATATTAAAATCAAAAAAAGAAAATAGCTTAATCTGTTTTTCATTATTTATTTATCGTATGCATCAATTCAAATATAATAATTGAATCTGAATTAAAATTGAATCGGTGGTATTTAAAAAACTATAACATTAGAAAGAAGAAATATATTTTTCAAAAAATGATTTAAATTTCTGATTATAAAACTAAAAACTGTCAAAAATATTGTGGAGAATATCGGATTCGAACCGATCGCCTCTACGCTGCCAGCGTAGCGCTCTAGCCAAATGAGCTAATCCCCCTTGCTTTCGCAAATATACATTATTTTAGTTTTATATAAAGCAATATCTATTTTTGAAAGTAGAATGATTACAATTTACTAAATTTGCATTCAAATACTACAATAATGAGCAATATCAGAATTACCAAACAATTTAATTTTGAAACCGGACACGCTTTATATGGTTACGATGGAAAGTGCAAAAACGTACATGGTCATAGTTATAAATTGTCCGTTACCGTTATTGGCAAACCAATTGCCGATAATTCAAATGTAAAATTTGGAATGGTTATCGATTTTACTGATTTAAAGAAAATTGTAAAAGAAGAAATTGTAGATCAATTTGATCATGCAACCGTATTTAATAAAAATACCCCTCACGTTGAGTTAGCAAAGGAATTACAAGCTCGGGATCACCATGTTATTCTAGTAGATTATCAGCCTACGAGTGAAAATATGGTTGTCGATTTTGCGAATAGAATAAAAAGCAGATTACCACTAGGTATTGATTTGCATTCTTTAAAACTGCAAGAAACGGAAACTTCATTTGCAGAATGGTACCAATCCGATAATTAATTTAAGTAATTACGAAAACCCGTTTTCATCAATTGTTTTGATAAAATGAAATCCTCTTGGTTCATACCCTTGATTGTAGTAAAAGCGATGGGCCGGAAAATTTCCTGTAAAGGCGTCTAAAACAATACAAGTACAGGAAAGTTCTTTAGCTTTGGCGTCAATAAAATCTGTAATTATTTTTCCAATTCCTTTTTTTCTATGATCAGGATGTACAATGAAATTGTCAATTTCTAAATACGGCCCCGTCCATAGTTTGGTATTATACCAATAACCAGAAAGACCTATACATTGATTATTTTCAAAAATAGCTACCTGTTTGTAACCGTTTGGCAACATCCTACTTAAGTAGGATTCATAGGTATCAAACGTCATGTTAGGGTACAGAAAATGAATCATTTCTATTTGAGCAGTCATCTCTGAAACGGTTTCTAATTGTCGTATTTCCATGTTTGATATTTAATTATAAAATTAAAAAAAAGAGCCAACAAAATTGCTGGCTCTTTATATAAAATAATATTTTTCTTATCCTTTTAAAGCTTCTGCTCCACCCACAATTTCTAAGATCTCGTTTGTAATTGCAGCTTGACGTGCTTTATTGTAAGTCAATTTCAATTGGTCTCTCAATTCGGTTGCGTTGTCTGTCGCTTTATGCATTGCAGTCATTCTCGCTCCGTGCTCTGAGGCAAATGAATCTCTGATCCCTTTGTATAATTGCGTTTTCAATGATTTTGGGATCAATGTTAAAACAATATCTTCTTTTGTAGGTTCATAGATATAATCTCCTGTGGAAGCTGTTTTATCCGATTTCAACGCTTCTAAAGGCAAGAATTGCTCTGTTTGAACTATTTGAGTAGCCGCATTTTTAAATTGATTGTAAACCAATTCAATTTTGTCGTACTCTCCAGAAATGAATTTTTGAGTTAGAACATCGGCAATAACCGCAACATTTTCAAATGATAAAGTGTCAAATATGGAACTTTGATTTTCAATAACGGTAACCGTTTTGCTCAAAGCGTCATTTCCTTTTTTACCAATCGCAAAAACATCCACTTGCTTTCCTTCGTAAAATACAGATCTGTTTTTTACTTCCTTAATTACATTAGAATTAAATGCGCCACACAAACCTCTATTCGAAGTAATTGCTACAATTAATACTTTTTTAATTTCACGTTGAGTTGTAAACTCTCCGCCTGCGTCACCATCAAGGTTGGCAGAAAGATTTTGTAATAATTCCGTTAATTTTTCGGCATAAGGTCGCATAGCTGTAATAGCATCTTGTGCTTTTTTAAGCTTTGCTGCAGAAACCATTTTCATCGCAGAAGTAATCTGCATCGTAGATGAAACGGAAGTAATTCTATTACGGATTTCCTTTAAGTTTGCCATATTAAATTTGAAAATTAGATAATTTGAAAATTTGAAACTGCTATTTTACATCTCCAAATTTTCAAATTTTCAAATTGTTTTTAGTTATATTTCGCTGAAACTTCTTTTGCTACATTTTCGATAACAGACGTTATGTTGTCATCTAATTTTCCGGCTTTTAAAGCATCAAGGGTATCTCTATGTTTATTGTTCAAAAATTCTAAAAAGTCTTTTTCGAATTCTTTTACTTTATCTACAGGTACGTTTCTTAATAAATTTTTTGAACCAGCATAGATTATAGCTACTTGATCTTCAACAGTATAAGGACTGTTTAAGCCTTGTTTCAAAATTTCAACATTTCTTCTTCCTTTTTCAATTACGTTCAATGTAACTGAATCCAAATCAGAACCAAATTTAGCGAAAGCTTCCAATTCACGGAATTGAGCTTGGTCTAATTTTAAAGTTCCTGCTACTTTTTTCATTGATTTAATTTGTGCATTTCCTCCAACACGCGATACTGAAATACCTACGTTTATTGCTGGACGAACCCCTGAGTTAAATAAATCTCCATCAAGGAAAATCTGACCGTCAGTAATCGAAATTACGTTGGTTGGAATATATGCCGAAACGTCTCCCGCTTGAGTTTCAATAATTGGCAATGCAGTTAAAGATCCTCCCCCTTTTACAATTCCTTTCAAAGTATCTGGCAAGTCGTTCATGTTTTTTGCAATGTCATCATTAGCAATCACTTTACAAGCTCTTTCTAATAATCTACTGTGCAAGTAAAAAACGTCTCCAGGATAAGCCTCACGTCCCGGTGGTCTTCTTAACAAAAGAGAAACCTCACGGTAAGCAACGGCTTGTTTAGATAAATCATCATAAACAATTAAAGCAGGACGACCTGAATCTCTAAAATATTCTCCAATAGCTGCCCCTGCGAAAGGAGCATAAACTTGCATTGGAGCTGGATCAGAAGCGTTAGCAGCAACAATAATGGTATATGCCATTGCTCCTTTTTCTTCTAACATTTTTGCAATTCCCGCTACAGTTGACGCTTTTTGCCCAATTGCAACATAGATACAAAACACAGGTTTTCCTGCATCGTAAAATTCTTTTTGGTTTAATATGGTATCAATACAAACAGTTGATTTTCCTGTTTGACGGTCACCAATTACCAATTCACGTTGTCCACGACCAACTGGAATCATAGCGTCTACCGCTTTAATACCTGTTTGTAATGGTTCAGTTACCGGTTGACGGAAAATTACTCCAGGCGCTTTTCTTTCCAAAGGCATTTCGTATAATTCTCCACTAATTGGTCCTTTCCCATCAATTGGAAAACCAAGTGTGTTTACTACACGTCCAACCATTCCTTCTCCTGTTTTTAAAGAGGCAATACGTTGCGTTCTTTTGGCAGTTGAACCTTCTTTAATTCCTGTTGATGGCCCTAAAAGTACAACCCCAACATTATCTTCTTCAAGATTCAAAACGATCCCTTCCAATCCGTTTTCGAATTCTACTAATTCTCCGTATTGAACATTTGAAAGCCCATAAACACGAGCAATACCATCTCCAACTTGAAGTACAGAACCTACTTCTTCTAATGTAGCACCAGTTTCAAAACCTTCTACTTGTTTTTTTAATATTGCTGATATTTCAGCAGGTTTAATTTCCGCCATAATTATATAAATAACTAGTTACTTAATTCTCTTTTTAATACGTGTAATCTGTTGGCAACAGAAGCATTGTATTGCTTGTCGCCTATTCTTAAAATAAACCCTCCAATAATTGAGGCATCTACTGTGTTTTCAATGGTTACTTTTTTGTCTGAAAAAGTCGCTATTTTCGCCGATACTTTAGCTTCTAATGTTGAATCCATTGGGAAAGCTGTAGTTACTTTTGCAACTTCAACTCCGTTCATTATATCAAACAAATTATTATATTCAACTGCAATTGCTGCTAAAATTTCAAATCTTTTATTTTCTAATAATAAATGGAAAAGACTTTGTGTAACGGGATTAACCGAAGCAAATACTTCCAAAACCACGTCTTTCTTAGTATTTGTTTTTATTAATGGGTTTTGAATGAAATGAGTCAATTCAGCATTCCCAGTAATTGTTTTTGCAATTAAAGCCATGTCGGTACTCACTTCAGAAGCCACGCCTTTGGAGTTAGCGATTTCTAAAATTGCTTTTGCATAACGAATTGCTGCTCTAATTCCTGACATATTAGTTTAATTTAGCGTCGCCTAACATTTTTTCTACCAATTTCACTTGGGATTCTTTGTTAGATAATTCTTCTTTCAATAATTTTTCAGCAATTTCCAATGACAACGTTACTACGTGAGATTTTAATTCAGCCAATGCTGCATTTTTTTCTCCTTCAATAGCTGCTTTCGCTTGTTCGATCATTTTTAAACCTTGAGCTTGCGCTTCATTTTTTGCATCAGCAACCATTTTCTCTTTCATTTCACGAGCGTCTTTCAACATCGAGTCACGTTCTAATCTTGCTTCTTGCAAAATACGTTGGTTGTCCGATTGAAGGTTGTGCATTTCTTTTCTAGCATTCTCGGCAGAAAGTAATGCGTTTTTAATTCCTTCTTCTCTTTCATTAACTGCATCAAGTATTGGTTTCCAAGCAAATTTTTTCAATAATAATATTAATCCAATAAAAATTATTGATTGCCAAATGAACAAACCAAACGAAAAATCACTTATTAACTTTTCCATAGTATATATTAATGTATAATGTACTTTTTAAAATCAACTTTGAAATCAATTCAAAGGAGATGCTTAATATTTAAATTTAAAGTAAACAAAAGCTGTAACCAACCGTTACAGCATTTTGTTTTGTTTTTACTAGTTTACTGCGAATAACGCTGCAAAACCAATACCTTCAATAAGCGCAGCTGCAATAAGCATAGCTGTTTGAATTTTTCCAGTAGCTTCTGGTTG
>CALPMA020000041.1 GCA_943324545.2 Chitinophaga pinensis | reverse complement strand
GATTTAAATTATGATAATAAAGGGTTACGTGAAGCAATGTCGGGCGATATGATGCATTGGATAAAAAATGAAAATATTGATGGCTTTCGTTGTGATGTAGCCGGAAATGTACCTACCGATTTTTGGCAGCAAACTATTCCAAAATTAAGAAAAGAAAAAAACATTTTCATGCTTGCTGAAGCTTGGCAACCTGAATTATTAAAATCAAATCTTTTTGATATGTACTATGGTTGGGAAACGCATCATATTATGAATAGAATTGCCAAAGGTGAAAACACAGTTTTAGAATGGGATAAAAACCTACTAGAAAATACTAAAAAATACGAAGCCAATGATATCGCAATGAATTTTGTTGATAATCATGATGAAAACTCATGGAATGGAACTATGAAAAGCCGATTAGGAGCTGCAGAAGAAACCATGACCGCTTTATCGTATTTAACTCCGGGAATGCCTTTGGTTTATAGTGGTGACGAATATGGATTAGATAAAAGTTTGAAATTTTTCGAGAAAGATTCCTTTACCAAAGTAAAAGGAAAACAGTGGGAATGGAGAGTAAAATTAGGGAAACTTAAAAATGAAAATATTGCTTTAAATGGGGGTAAAAAAGCAGCTTCCTACACTAAAATCTCAACTTCTGACGAATCTAAAATTCTAGCTTTTGCAAGAGCAAAAGAAAATAATAAAGTAATTTATGTAGGAAATCTATCAAATGTAAATACGACATTTACTTCTTCATTTGAAGGAAAATTCACCGATTATATGACGGGTGAAAAAGTAAATTATTCGAAAAATCAAAAGTTAAATTTCAAGCCTTGGGAATACAAAATTCTTATTGCAAATTAATTTACTTCAATTAAAATAAAAAGCACAAATCAACTTCGGTTTGTGCTTTTTTTATTTTACTACCTTTGCCCAATCAAGTCCAGCTTGACCAATTCAAATGAATCAAAATTTCGATATACTAATTGTTGGCGGTGGTGCAGCAGGTTTTTTTACGGCTATCAATACAGTTGAAAAAAATCCATCGTTGAAAGTAGCCATTTTAGAGCGAGGTTCAGAAGTGCTTAACAAAGTCAGAATATCTGGTGGCGGTCGATGTAATGTAACTCATGCTTGTTTTGAACCTAACGAATTAGTAAAATTCTATCCTCGTGGCGAAAAAGAATTGCGAGGTCCATTTCATCAATTTTGTTCTGGTGATACCATAGAATGGTTTGAAAACCATGGTGTGGAATTAAAAATTGAAGCCGACGGACGAATGTTTCCCGTATCCAATTCATCGCAAACCATCATAGACTGCTTTTTAGAAGCTACAAAAAAATTGGGGATTTCTGTGTTGACCAATCAGAGTGTGCAATCCATTTACAAAAAGGATTCCCATTGGAAAGTAGAAACACAATCGGAAACTTACCTCACTGAAAAGTTAATTTTGGCCACAGGCAGCAATCCTAAAATATGGGAAATGCTTCAAAATTTCGGTCACGCTGTTGTTTCCCCTGTTCCTTCCTTATTCACCTTCAATATAAAAGATCCTAGAATTGCATCATTACCAGGGGTTTCGGCTCAAGTTTCGATAAAAGTCAAAGATACCAAACTAGAATCTTCAGGTCCACTTTTAATCACCCATTGGGGAATGTCGGGTCCTGCAATTTTGAAATTATCAGCTTGGGGTGCACGAATTTTACATGATAAAAACTACCAATTTTCAATTACTATCAATTGGTTGAACGATATAGATTCCGATGTCTCTGAAAAATTTCTCAAAGAACTAAAATTAGAACATGCTAAAAAAGCCGTTTCCAAAAAATCACCCTTTGATTTAACCAATCGTTTATGGGAAAGTTTAGTGCTTGCTTCGGGTATTGAATCCGAAACTAAATGGGCGGATTTATCGAAAAACCAACTTCAAAATTTATCCAATCAGTTAACCAATTGCGTTTTTCAAGTGAATGGAAAAAGCACCTTCAAAGAAGAATTTGTTACCGCAGGTGGAATTGATTTAAAAGAAATTAATTTCAAAACAATGGAAAGCAAACTCCACGAAAACCTATATTTTGCAGGAGAAATTGTAAATATTGATGCCGTAACTGGCGGATTTAATTTTCAAAATGCTTGGACAAGTGGTTTTATTGTTGCCAATTCAATTTAGCGATTCAACCACCAAATACTCGCATTCAAAACAGTGGCAAAACTCACCCAAGCTAAATACGGTATAAATAAATAACCCGCAATTTTATCAATTTTTTTGAATTGAATGTAGGTTTCATAAATAAGTAGCCACATTAATACTATTTCCAATAATGCCAATAAAGGATTGTGTAAGGCAAAGAATAAAATGGACCATAAAGCATTTAAAACCAATTGAATAGCAAATAAAACTAAGGCTTTTTTTACGGCTTCTTTATTGATTTCAATTCTGTCCCAAACCAACCCTGCAGCGATACCCATCATGATATATAACATCGACCAAACAGGAGCAAAAACCCAATTGGGTGGATTAAAAATTGGTTTAACCAAAGTCGGAAACCAAGTATTAATGCTCGATCTTGTGGCCATTCCAGAAAAATACCCAATTGCTAAACAAGTAGCAACAACCACCAAAATTCTCTTATATTTGTTCATCTGATATAAATTTAGATAACAAATTTAAGGAAACTTTGCTTGGAAAGGTTGATTTTAATCAACGTATAAATCAAAAAAAGTATCTTTGTAAAAATTATTGCTGTTTATGAGTTCATCAAAGGATTTTATACCTTCAAAATACACCCAATCTATTGAAAAAGGAACTTTTTCATGGAGCGCTCCAAGTAATATTGCTTTAGTAAAATATTGGGGTAAAATTGAAAATCAATTAAACGAGGAAGGAGAAGTTTTAACTCAAATTCCTGCAAATCCCTCCGTAAGTTTTACTTTGAACTCTTGTAAAACACAAACTAAATTGGCTTTTACCAAAAAATATAACGACGGAAAATTCTCTTTTGACTTGTTATTTGACGGGAAATCAAAAGAAGAATTCAAACCTAAAATTCAAAAATTTTTAGAGAGAATTGAAATTTATTTGCCTTTTTTAAAAGACTACCATTTTACAATTGATACTCAAAACACCTTTCCACACAGCTCTGGAATTGCTTCGTCTGCATCAGGAATGGCGGCATTGGCAGTAAATTTTATGAGTATAGAAAAATTACTAAACCCAGAAATGAACGATGACTATTTCAATAAAAAAGCTTCTTTTCTTGCCCGTTTGGGATCTGGAAGTGCTTGTAGAAGTATTAAAGGAAACTTAGTCGTTTGGGGAAATCATAATAATATTTCAGGAAGTTCCGATTTATTTGGAGTTGAAATTACAAATAAAATTCACGGTAATTTTAAAAACTATCAAGACACTATTTTATTGGTAGACAAAGGGGAAAAACAAGTTTCAAGCACGCTTGGACATGATTTAATGCACGGTCATCCATTTGCTGAAAAACGATTTGCTCAAGCACATGAAAATTTAGATGCTTTAATAAAAATATTTGAAAGTGGGGATTTAAATGAATTTATCAAAATTGTGGAAAGTGAAGCACTAACATTACATGCCATGATGATGACTTCACATCCTTATTTTATCTTAATGAAACCAAATACTTTAGAAATAATTAACGCGATTTGGAAATTCAGAAATGAAACTCAAATTCCCGTTTGTTTCACTTTAGATGCCGGCGCCAATGTGCATGTACTCTACCCTGAGCAAGTTAAGGAGGAAGTTTTAACATTTATTAAGAACAATTTAGTTGGCTATTGTCAAAATGGTCAGTACATTTGTGATCAAATTGGATTTGGAGCAACCAAAATATAAACTATGAAAGGACCATTATTTTATTCTAAAATATTACTTTTTGGTGAATACGGAATCATTCAGGACTCAAAAGGTCTATCGATTCCTTATAATTTTTATAATGGCGCACTAAAAACAGACAAAAATCCTTCTGAAGAAGCAAAGAAATCAAATGATAATTTGATACGTTTTGTAACTTATTTAGAAACCCTTCAAACAGAACAACCTGAATTAGTAACTTTTGACTTATTGACTTTGAAAAATAATGTCGAAAGCGGAATGTACTTTGATTCTAGTATTCCTCAAGGTTACGGGGTAGGTAGTAGCGGCGCACTGGTAGCGGCTATTTATGATAAATATGCACAAAATAAAATTACCGTTTTAGAGAATTTAACACGTGAGAAATTACTTAATTTAAAGAGTATTTTCTCACAAATGGAATCCTTTTTTCACGGGAAAAGTTCCGGTTTAGATCCTTTAAATAGTTATTTGAGCATTCCAATTTTAATAAATTCTAAAGATAATATTGAGGCAACAGGTATTCCAACACAAAGTGTCAATGGAAAAGGGGCTGTATTTTTATTGGACTCAGGAATTGTTGGAGAAACTGCTCCGATGGTAACTATTTTCATGGAAAACCTAAAAGACAAAGGGTTTAGAACCATGTTGAAATCACAATTTATTAAGCATACTGACGCATGCGTTGATAATTTCCTAGGTGGCGATGTAAAATCGCTATTTCAAAATACCAAAAAATTGTCAAAAGTAGTTTTGAATAACTTTAAACCAATGATTCCTGAACAATTTCATGGAATATGGCAAAAAGGAATCGATACCAACGATTACTATTTAAAACTTTGTGGCTCTGGCGGTGGAGGCTATATCCTTGGTTTTACTGAAGATTTAGAAAAAGCCAAAACTTCATTAAAAGATTACAAATTAGAAGTCGTATACCAATTTTAGATTTCTTTCCCTATTAAAAATTAAGGATGAACAGAAAAAGCAAACTTTTAATAATGAAAATTGTGAGTTTGTTCTCCGTAATTCGTGGCTACAATATTCCAATAATTATTCTGGCACAATATCTTTCGGCAATTTTTATTTTAGCACCAGAAAAAAAACCAATTCATGTAATATTAGATATTAATTTATTTCTAATTGTATTAGCGACAGCGTTAACAATTGCCTCTGGATATATTATCAATAGTTTTTATGACAGTAAAAAAGACTTAATCAATCGGCCGAACAAAACTACTTTGGACAGGCTAGTTAGTCAAAAAACAAAATTAAATGTGTATTTCACTTTAAATTTTGTAGTTGCTTTATTAGCAATTTTCATTTCATGGCGTGCTTTTTTATACTTTTCATTTTATATTTTTCTAATTTGGTTTTACTCCCATAAAGTGAAAAAATTTGTAATCATTGGAAATCTAATGGCCACCTTAATGGCTATTTTACCCTTTTTTGCACTGCTTTTATATTACAAGAACTTTTATGAAGTGATTATTTGTCATGCTACTTTCTTATTTTTGTTACTTCTAATCAGAGAAATGATTAAAGATTTAGAGAATATAAAAGGTGATTTGGCTAACGATTATAAAACCATTCCGATTTTGTATGGCGAATTAACCTCTAAAAAAATCATAACCCTTTTTACTCTTTTAACTGTCATTCCAGTTTACTTATTAATTGAAAAATTTGAAATTGGAAATATGGATTTGTATTTCTATTCTTGTTTACTGTTTTTATTGCTTTTTATATTAAAACTATGGAAATCAAATCTTAAAGAACACTATTTATTACTTCACAACGTACTTAAATTTCTAATTGTAGCTGGCGTTTTTAGTATTATCCTAATAAATCCGGATTTAATCTTGAATTTTTGGCGCAAGATGGCTGCACTTTTTTAGGTTAGTTTTAATATAAAATGCATTATATTCTCAATTATATCTTGTCAAATTTATAAATGGTATATTTGCAAAAATTATAGAATATTATGAATAACAAGGAAGGCAATAATAAAAGAAGCGGCACTAGAACAAATAGTTCTAGACCCAATTCTAACAAGCCAAAACCTGCGATGCAAAAAAGGGCACAAGGTCCTAAAAAAGTAAAAGTTAATGCTAAGGCGGTTGAATTAGCTACTGAAAAAGTGGAGAAAAAACAAAATCAAGCGCCAAAACGTCAAAAAGCAAAGGACGAAATTCGTTTAAATAAATACATTTCCAATTCTGGAGTTTGTTCAAGACGTGATGCCGATATTTATATCCAATCGGGAAATGTAAAAGTAAATGGTGTTCCTGTTGTAGAAATGGGTTACCTAGTAAAACCTGGGGATGTAGTTAATTTTGATGGCAATGTATTATCACCTGAAAAAAAAGAATACATTTTGTTGAACAAACCAAAGAATTTTACAACTGCATTGGACGAAGGTCAAGAATATAGAAATGTACTTGAATTAGTTAAAGGTTCTACTACTGCAAAAATTGGTGCTGTTGGGAGAATGGACAAAAATACAACTGGTTTATTATTGTTTACCAACGACACGGATATGATCCGAAAATTTACTTTGCCAAATCAAAAATCATCAAAGATCTACCAAGTTTCATTAGATAAAAACTTGAAATATGAAGATTTAGAAAAAATAAATAAAGGCTTAGTAATAGATGGACATCGTGTATTTGTTGAAGATGTAAGTTATATTGAAGGAGAATCAAAAAGTGAGGTTGGTTTAAAATTACGATCTTCCAATGTTAAAGTAGTACGTTCTATTTTTGAACAATTCAATTATGATGTATTAAGAATTGACCGAGTAGCTTTTGCAGGACTAACTAAGAAAAATTTGCCAAGAGGTAATTGGAGAAAGTTAACCGATCAAGAAATTATAAATTTAAAAAACGCTTAGTTTTTATTACTCAATACTATAAATTCCTGCTAATCTTTAGTGGGAATTTTATTATAATTACATTTATGACACCTGAAAATCTTCAATCAATCGCCTTCAAATGGTTTGATGCATTTAATAATCACCAATTGGAACAACTTTTATCTTTATATGACGATGATGCCGAACATTACAGTCCAAAATTAAAAATTCGGAAACCGGAAACTCAAGGAATGATAATTGGCAAACAAGCTTTGCGAGAATGGTGGCAAGATGCTTTTGACCGTTTACCAAGTTTAAATTATAAAGTCACTACGCTTACTGCAAATGGGGATAGGGTATTTATGGAGTACATTCGATCGGTAGATGGAGAAGAAAATATGCTTGTGGCAGAAGTGTTGATTGTGAAAGAAGGAAAAATTATCGCTTCAAGAGTTTATCACGGATAAAATCAGGCAAATATTATAATAATAGTAGCCCGAAATTCAAATAATTTATATCTTTAATCAAGAATTAATCTAATAAAATTATGAAAAAATATAATATTCTTCTTATCGCTATTACACTATCAGTACTATTGATAAATTGCAAATCAAATGAAAAATCGGTTGATTTCACTGAATTAACAAAAAATTATTTTGACGGGAAAAACCTATTAAACCCTTTAGATGCTACACTAAATGGCCAAAGTCAATTCAACGATCAATTGCAATTTGAAATGACCGATAGTTTCAGATTAAAACAAAAAGCGTTTTATAATAAATTTGAAACAGAACTTTCAAAAGTAGAAGAATCCAAGCTAACTACAGAAGAAAAAATCAGTTATGAAATCATAAAATGGGAAATAAGTGTGGGTAAAGATCAATTGGCACTGCCGTCAAATTTGATTCCTATACATCAGTTTTGGGGCACCCATTTAACCATGGGTCAATATGCTGGAGGAACTGCTGGTCAACCATTTAAAACAGAAAAAGACTATAGAAATTTCTTGAAAAGAATGGATTTGTATTCTGTTTGGATAGATTCTGCAATGGTTTATATGAAAAAAGGAATTGCCAAAGGAGTGGTTTTGCCAAAATCGTTAACGGTTAAAGTTATTCCAGAATTTGAAGATATGATCACTTCAAATATAGAAGACAACTTATTTTATTCTACTATTAAATCAATGCCAACCTCTTTTTCTGAAAATGTGAAAAATGATTTAACAGATAAATATAAAAATACTATTGCTAATAAATTGATTCCGCAATTCCAAAAAATGGCTGAGTTTTTAAAATCGGAATACCTTCCTGCATCAAGAAATACTAGTGGCATTGGAAGTTTGCCATTTGGAAAAGAATATTATGCCGCTTGTGTAAAACAATGGACTACTACCAATACTACTCCGGAAGAAATTCATGAATTAGGATTAAAAGAAGTGGCTCGTATAAAACTTGAAATGGAAAAAGTGAAATCTCAAGTGGGTTACAAAGGAACTTTATTATCTTTTTTTGATGAAGTTCGAAATAAAAAAGAATTAAAGCCTTTCAAAAAACCTGAAGAAGTAATTGCCAATTTTGAGTCTATTTATGTTAGAATAAAACCAAATGTTGACCAGTTATTTTCACTTCAACCAAAAACTAAATTCCAAATTAAAAGAACCGAAGCTTTTAGAGAACTTTCAGCAAGTGCGGAATATGTTCAAGGTGCGGCAGACGGCTCAAGACCAGGAACATTTTATGTGCCAATTCCAGATGTTAAAAATTATAATCTATATGGTGATGAAGATTTGTTTTTACACGAAGCAATCCCAGGACATCACTTCCAAATATCATTACAACAAGAAAACCAAAAATTACCAGATTTTAGAAAGTTCAACTGGTTTGGTGCTTATGGCGAAGGTTGGGCTTTATATACTGAAAGTTTAGGAATAGAACTAGGTTTGTATAAAGATCCATATCAGTATTTTGGTATGCTTGGAAACGAAATGCACCGCGCAATTAGACTGGTTGTGGATACAGGAATACACACTAAAGGCTGGTCAAGAGAGCAAGCAATTAAGTACTCTTTAGAAAACGAAGCAGAAAGTGAAGCGAGTATTATTTCAGAAATTGAACGATACATGGCTATTCCGGGACAAGCTTTATCCTACAAAATGGGGCAATTGAAAATTATGGAATTGCGCAAAAAAGCATCCGATAAAATGGGAGCTAAATTTGAGATTAAAAAATTCCACGAAAAAGTATTAGAATCTGGTGTTTTACCATTGGCATTATTGGAAAATAAAATCAATGATTGGATCAATGAAAAATAATAATCTTATCCTTTTTAGATTTTTATAAACAAACTTTTCAAGCTATATTTGTACTCGAAATTTACAATTGATTTTGATCAAGAAAAAGAATATGAAATTAGATAAAAAAGACATTCTCAAAGCATTAGAAACCATCACAATTGCTGGAGAAGGTAAAAATATGGTGGAGAGTGGCGCGGTAAAAAACGTAGTTACATTTGGGGATGAAGTAATTATCGATTTGGTGTTGACTACTCCAGCGATGCACATTAAAAAAAGAGCGGAAGACGATATCAAAAAAACAATTCACGAGTTGGTTTCTGCTAATGCAAAAATCCAAATAAAAAGTACAGTAGTCGTTCCTGAACCAAATGAAATTAAAGGAAAGACAGTTCCGGGAATGAAAAACATCATTGCAATTGCCTCTGGAAAAGGTGGCGTTGGAAAATCAACAGTTACCGCAAATTTGGCAGTTACCTTAGCAAAAATGGGATTCAAAGTGGGTATTTTAGATGCTGATATTTACGGTCCTTCTATGCCAATTATGTTTGATGTAGAATCTGAAAAACCAATTTCAGTTACTGTTGATGGGAAATCAAAAATGAAGCCTGTTGAAAGCTACGAAATAAAAATGTTGTCTATTGGGTTTTTCACTTCTCCAAGTCAAGCGGTTATTTGGCGTGGACCAATGGCTTCAAAAGCTTTGAACCAAATGATATTTGATGCCGATTGGGGTGAATTGGATTTTATGTTGCTTGATTTGCCTCCAGGAACTGGTGACATTCACCTTTCTATAGTTCAATCATTACCTATCACTGGTGTTGTGGTAGTAAGCACGCCACAAGCAGTAGCGCTTGCCGATGCTAAAAAAGGAGTTGCCATGTTTACTTCAGATAGCATCAATGTTCCTGTATTAGGAATTATAGAAAATATGGCCTATTTCACACCGGAAGAATTGCCAGAAAATAAATATTATATCTTTGGAAAAGAAGGAGCAAAAAACCTTGCTGAAGATTTAAATGTTTCTTTCCTAGGAGAAGTTCCAATAGTGCAATCCATTCGTGAAGCCGGAGATATTGGAAGACCCGCAGCATTACAAGAAGGTTCAATAATTGAAAAGGTCTTCCAAGAAATTACTAGAAATGTAGTTCAGGAAGTGGTAAAAAGAAATGAAAATCTGCCTGCAACAGAAGCGGTTAAAATAACCACTATGGCTGGATGTTCAACAGTAAAAAAATAATTTATTTCGTCCAATTGGAACAATAGAAATTATGACAATAGAAGAATTAACAACAAACGTCGAAAATGCACTTCAAGAAATTAGACCATTTCTAAATTCTGATGGCGGTGATATCGCTTTGATTTCAATTGAAGATGGCAAACATGTAAAAGTTCGTTTACAAGGCGCTTGCGTAGGTTGCAGCGTGAATCAAATGACGCTAAAAATGGGCGTAGAAACCACCATTAAAAAGTTTGCACCACAAATTGAAACAGTAACAAATGTTGATTAATACTATTGGTTTAAACCAATATTTGAAATTATAATAACTTTGAATTCAATACTATTATTAAAATGATTGAAACAGATATTCTCATTATTGGCGCTGGCCCTACAGGATTATTTACTGTATTTGAAGCCGGGCTTTTAAAGTTAAAATGCCACATCATTGATGGTTTACCTCAACCTGGAGGCCAACTTTCAGAGTTATATCCCAAAAAACCCATATTCGATATCCCTGGATTTCCATCTGTTTTAGCCGGTGATTTAGTTTCCAAATTAATGGAACAAATAAAGCAATTTCAACCTGGGTTTACCCTTAATGAAGTTGCTGAAACCATCGACCAACTTGAAGATGGAACTTTCCTTGTTACTACCAATAAAGGAACAAAACACCATGCCAATTCAGTTGCAATTGCCGGTGGATTAGGAAGTTTCGAACCTAGAAAACCACAGCTTGAAGGAATTGAATTCTATGAGCAAAACGATCGTGGCGTAGACTATTTTGTAAAAGACCCCGAAAAATTTAGAAATAAAAAAGTAGTCATTTCAGGAGGTGGAGACTCCGCTTTGGATTGGAGTATTTTTCTTTCAAATATAGCCTCAAGCGTAACTTTAGTTCATCGTAGAAATGAATTTAGAGGCGCTTTAGACTCTGTTGACAAAGTACAAGAACTGAAAGAATTAGGAAAAATAAAACTGATCACACCGGGCGAAATCGTAGGTTTTAATGGAAACGATCAATTAGAATCAGTTATTATTGAAACTAATGGAGAGAAAATAACTACCGAAACAGATTATTTTATTCCTTTATTTGGCTTAACTCCAAAATTAGGTCCAATCGCTAACTGGGGATTAGAAATTGAAAAAAATGCCATTAAAGTAGACAACTCTTTGGATTATCAAACCAATATCCCTGGGATTTATGCCATTGGCGATGTGAATATCTATCCCGGCAAATTAAAACTGATTTTGTGCGGATTTCATGAAGCGACTTTGATGGTTCAAAGCGTTTACCAAAGAATGAATCCAGGGAAAAAATACGTACTGAAATACACCACTGTTTCTGGTGTTGATGGTTTTGATGGTACTAGAAAAGAAGCCGAAAAACAAGTTGTAAAATCTATAGATTAATATGTCGGCTGATATCTCAATAAAAATTACCGATCGTGAAGGCGTTACTCACGAAGTCCTCGCTCCTACCAATATGAATTTAAACATTATGGAAGTGGTTCGAATGTACGAATTAGCTCCTGAAGGTACAATTGGAATTTGTGGCGGAATGGCCATGTGTGCTTCCTGCCAATGTTATGTTTTGAATGCTGTAGCGATTCCCGAAAAAGGCGATGATGAAGAAGCCATGCTTTCCGAAGCCTTCAACGTTAAATCAAACAGCCGACTGGGATGCCAAATACATATAACCGAAGAAATAGAAGGGCTTGAAATTCAACTAGCTCCTGAAGCATAAAAAAAGCGAGATAATATCTCGCTTTTTTATTTGAATTAAACCAATTCGGTTGTTGATTTTACTATTTTCTCTTCAATTGCATCCCAAAGTCCGATTCGTTTTTCAAGTGCTAATTTAGAAATCTCTTCCACTTCCTTCCACTTGGTTTCATTGTTTTCACAAAGTTCTATTATCATTTTCATTGCCATCGGACCGTGTTCATCAGCGTCCAATTCTATATGTCTTTCGAAATAATAGATTAATTTTTTTAAATCTGTTTCAGGAAAGTTGGCTTCGAAATTTCTTAAGATCTCAGTGAACATCTCAGGAATTAAATCTTCTCTACCAAAAGTAAATGCTGCGGCAATTTCGTGCGGCTTTCCTTCTTCGATTACTCTAAAGGTAAAATCCAAAAAGTCTTTGATATTGGGATGTAAATCACTTTGCTTTATGGATACAAATATATTTTGTGTAGCTACTACATTCTCAATAAAGGAATTGATCATTTCGGTATTGGCACCACAAGAAGTCATCGCGTCAAGATACATTTCAAAATGACTTGATCTTTTTCCATCTAATGTCAAATCCGATTCTTCTGCCAAAACAATTTCGTTAATTAAATATCGTGTTTCAGGGTTTTTAGAAGCAATCCATGGCGTTGTGGTACAAGTTAGTTTTGATTGCAATGCTTTTAACAAGGACATGAAATCCCAAACGGCATAAACGTGACTTTCAAGAAAACAACGTAAGTCCTCTACCGTTTCTACTTTTTCATATAATGAATGCTGTAATAAGGCACTTTTTTGAGTTTCAATACTCCTATTTATAGATTGGATATCCATGTTTGTAATTTTTATACAAAAGTAAAAAAGCTTCTCGTTTCCAAGAAGCTTTTACTATCAATTTTATCAATACTTTAATAATTGTTAACTTCTATTTAAAGGCTGGAATACCGGTAATATCCGCACCGGTAATAAGCAAGTGAATATCGTGAGTCCCTTCATAAGTAATCACCGATTCTAAATTCATCATGTGTCTCATAATTGAATACTCGCCTGTTATTCCCATTCCTCCTAATATTTGTCTGGCTTCACGCGCTATATTAATTGCCATATCAACATTATTTCTTTTCGCCATAGAAATTTGAGCTGTAGTTGCTTTACCTTCATTTCTTAAAACGCCTAAACGCCAAGTTAATAATTGCGCTTTGGTAATTTCAGTTATCATTTCTGCTAATTTCTTTTGTTGTAATTGCGTTCCTGCAATAGGTTTGCCAAACTGAATTCTCTCTTTTGCATAACGCAAGGCGGTATCGTAACAATCCATAGCAGCGCCAATTGCACCCCAGGCAATTCCGTATCGAGCAGAGTCTAAACATTGCATCGGTGCACCAAGACCCGTTTTCCCTGATAATAAATTTTCTTTAGGAACTTTAACATTGTCAAATATCAATTCTCCAGTTGCCGATGCACGTAACGACCATTTGTTGTGCGTTTCAGGGGTGGTAAACCCATCCATTCCCCGTTCTACAATTAATCCATGAATTCTTCCTTCTTCATTTTTAGCCCAAACCACTGCAATATCTGCAAAAGGTGAATTCGAAATCCACATTTTAGCGCCATTTAATAAATAATGGTCGCCCATATCTTTATAGTTGGAAATCATGCTACTTGGATCTGACCCGTAATTTGGCTCGGTTAAACCAAAGCAACCCATGAATTCACCTGAAGCTAATTTTGGTAAATATTTCCTTCTCTGTTCCTCATTTCCAAATTTCCATATTGGGTACATCACTAATGATGATTGAACAGAAGCTGTTGAACGAACACCAGAATCTCCTCTTTCTGTTTCTTGCATAATCAAACCATATGAGATCTGATCCAATCCTGCACCCCCATATTCTTCAGGAATATAAGGTCCAAAAGCACCAATATCAGCCAATCCTTTAATAATTTGAGTTGGAAAATCAGCTCTTTGAGCGTAATCCTCAATTATTGGTGACACTTCTCTTTTTACCCATTCTCTCGCTGCATCACGAACTAATTTATGTTCGTCTGTCAATAATTCATCAAGGTTATAATAATCTGGGGCTTGAAATAAGTCTGGTTTCATGTGTTCTCTTTTGGTTGAATCGCTAAAGCGAAGTTCACTTTTTATTAGTCAAATGCAAATTTACACAAAGAAATGTAACAAACCGATTAACAATTGTTATATTTTTCTGTCTTACTATTTGAAGCTATTTACTTCGTCAGTTCGCTACGCTCGTGTCCTGCTTTCCGATGCAATCCTCGCTAAAAAGTGAGGGATTTCCACTTTAATCAGAGCTAGACTACATTTTTAAATAGAAATCTTTCGTAAGGGCAATGTATTCTGGGGTATATTCGTGTCGGCTAATTTCGATAACCAGTTCATCTGAAGTTAATACTGCTAATTCGTATCTTTTAAAAGCCAATAAACTTCTAATTATTTTGGTGTTTAGAGCGCCTTTAACACGAGTGATTTTTATAGGATAAAGTTCAACTTCTGAACACAATTCTATAAATCGATCTTCTTCGTTAAATGGAATTATTACTGAGAAAATCCCATTTTCAGATAGTAATAAATCGGCAGCCTCCACTAATTCTTCAAAAGGCATAGCGTCTTGAAATCGAGCTAAATCTCTTTGTTCATTTTCCGAACGGTAATCTTCTGAGAAAAAAGGAGGATTGGAAACAATTAAATCATACTCTTCCTCGGGCTCCTCTACAAATTCATCTAAACCTGCGTGAAAAGAAAACAATCGATCTCCCCAAGGAGAATTTTCAAAATTTTCAACCGCTTGTTCGAAGGCACTTTCATCAATTTCTAAAGCGTCAATTTGTTCGGCGGTGCTTCTTTGTGCCAACATTAAAGCGATTATTCCGGTTCCCGTTCCAATATCTAAAACAGATTTGGGATTATTTTCAATTGGCGTCCAAGCCCCGAGCAAAACCCCGTCTGTTCCAATTTTCATGGCAGTCTGGTCTTGATTTACACAAAATTGTTTGAATTGGAATACCGACATCGTGATTTCTGATTTTAGAATTTTCGATTAAGTGATTAACCGAGTAACCAATTTTTAAAGATACATATCGACTAAACCATCTGGTAAGTCCATCATCACTTTTTTATTTTCTCTGTCAATTTTTAATAAAAAATGATCCACCATTGGGATTAGCATTTCAATATCGCCATTCAAAACTTCAAAAAGTGGCTGTGCTGTGGTATCATTTACAGATACAATTTTGCCAATCACTCCATGTTTTTTATCATCGATTTCAAAACCAATAACTTCATGGAAATAGAATTTTTTTCCTGTAAGTTTGGGCAACTTATCTAAAGGAAGGTAAAGGGAATTACCAAGAATGGCTTCTGCCTCTTCTTCAGTAGCAACATCTTCAAAACGAATTCTTAAGAAATCATTTTTATGAAGGGAACTACTTTCAATAAAAAAAGGAACCAAGTGTTTGTTGCATTCAACAAACACTGATTCCAAATTTTCATATAACTCGGGTTCGTCTGTGTCTAAATAAGCTAAGACTTCCCCTTTGAAACTAAATTTTTTTGCGATTTTACCTAAATAAAAACAATCGTCTTTACGCATTGAATCGCTAAATGAATTAAGCTTGTGCTTCTTCGTTATTTTCTTCAGCGGCTGGAGCTTCTATTTCAGCAGCCGGAGTTTCTTCAGCTACAACTTCAGCAGCCGGAGCTTCTTCAACTTCAGCGACAACTTCTTCAGCTACAACTTCAGCAGCAGGAGCTTCTTCAACCTCAGCAGCAGTTTCTTCTACTTCTACTTCAGCAGCAGGAGCTTCTTCAACTTCAGCAACAGTCTCTTCAGCTTCTACTTCTTCAACAGCTGACTCAGCAGCAATTGCATCCGCTTCCGCTTTAGCAGCATCTTCTAAACGTTTAGCATTTACAGCTTGTTCCGCTTTTAATGCTTTTGCTTTAGCAGCAGCTTGTGCTTTAGATAAACCATCTTTTTTAGCATCCACTTTTCCTGCTTTTGCCTCTAACCAAGCAGCTAATTTTGCGTCAGCTTGTTCTTGAGTTAATGCCCCTTTACGGATTCCTCCATCAAGGTGGTGTTTCAATAATGCTCCTTTGTAAGATAATATTGCTTTTGCAGTATCCGTTGGTTGAGCACCATTATGTAACCATCTTACAGCGCTATCAAGATTTAAATCGATAGTTGCAGGATTTGTGTTTGGATTGTAAGTACCAATTTTTTCTAGGTAT
>CALPMA020000040.1 GCA_943324545.2 Chitinophaga pinensis | reverse complement strand
ACTAATAATCTTAATAAAATGGGGAGAAAAGTATAGAATTTACCATACCCAAACCTTTTTTCCCGAAAGTTTGATACTCGACGTAATAGGCAGGTCTCCTGGCTTGCGTCTTGTTGTTGACCTTCCCACCTCGCAGGGCGTGGCAGTGGTTTTGTAGATAACAACAAGCTGATTAGCTCACAGTTGCGGGAACAGCACAGGATTTATAAATTAAATTAATTCACCTGTTTCCCTTTTAATGCTATTTTAAAATTTAAAAAAGCAACCATAATACGCTGCAAATATAAGGTTTTGATTTTGTAATATTAATATTATTTTAGTTTTAAGTAAATTAAACAAACATAACTTTTACATTTGTACCACAATTCAATTAACCTCATGAAATCCAATATTTTATACTCATTTGCAATATCATCTATGGTTTTCCTCTTTGGATGCAAAACAAATAATGAAAAAGATAATACCAAAATTTCCACTGTTACCAATAGCGTAAAATATGCTAAAGGACTAGAATTGTTTCATTATAAAGGGTTTACCGTGATGAAAGTAACCAAGCCATGGCCTGAAGCAACCACTGGTTTTACTTATATTTTAAAAGAAAAAGACGGCATTATACCAGATAGTTTGAAACAATTTCCGGTTATTTCTATTCCTATTCATTCTATAGTAGTAACCTCGACCTCTCATATTCCTGCCCTTGAGATGCTAGGTGTCGAAAATAGCTTAATTGGATTTCCGACTACTAATTTTATCTCATCTTCTAAAACTAGAAAGCGAATCGATGCAGGAGAGGTTCGCGAAGTAGGCGTAAATGAAAGTTTGAATACTGAGATTTTAATCGACATGAAACCAGATGCAATTGTAACATTTGGCATCAACAACAACAATTCTACTATTGATAATTTGAAAAAAAGTGGGCTGAATGTATTGATCAATGGCGATTGGACCGAGCAATCTCCATTAGGAAAAGCCGAATGGATTAAGTTTTTTGGAGCCTTATATGATTTAAATACTAAAGCTAATACATTATTTAATTCTATAGAATCCAATTACAATAGTGCCTTAGCATTAGCAAAAAAAACAACTTACAAACCAAGCGTTTTAAGCGGAGCCATGTACCAAGACCAATGGTATGTTCCACAAGGAGAAAGCTGGGCTTCCTTATTTTTAATAGACGCGAAAGCAAACTATTTATGGAAAGATTCAAAAGGTTTTGGGAGTTTGAGTATACCCTTCGAAAAAGTATTTGAAAAAGGTCAAAATGCTGAATTTTGGATTGCTCCAGGCGATTTTTCTTCATTAAAACAAATGAGTGAAAGCAATACCCATTACGCTGAATTTGCAAGTTTTAAAAATAAAAAAGTATATTCGTATGCGGTAAATAAAGGACCCAAAGGTGGAATTGTTTATTTTGAATTGGCTTCTACCCGTCCTGATTTGGTATTGAAAGATTTGATACAAATAATTCATCCCGAATTACTTCCAAAATACAGGCCTTTTTTCTTTAAAAAATTAGAATAAATTGAATAGTAAAATCAATAATTCCCTTCTTTTTTCTACCCTAATAATTGGGGTTGTTTTATTGTTTTTAATAAATATCAGCTTGGGTTCCATTAACATTCCTGTAAAGGAGGTTTACCAAAGTTTACTTCATGGATCGTGCAGTAAAGAGTCGTGGAATTACATTATTTTGAATTACAGACTACCCAAAGCTATAGTTGTAATTTTAATCGGTATGGGATTGTCTATTAGTGGTTTATTAATGCAAACGCTATTTAGAAATCCACTAGCTGGACCTTACGTATTAGGATTGAGTTCGGGCGCAAGTTTAGGAGTTGCTGTGGTGCTGTTAGGCGCTTCTTTATTACCAGTTACTATATCTGAATTTTTTCTTTCCACGTATGGAATTATTATCGCTTCTAGTTTAGGAAGTTTCATTGTGCTTTTATCTGTTTTAGTAATTGCAAAACGAATTCGAGACACTATGGCTATATTAATTGTAGGATTGATGTTTGGCAGTTTAACAAGCGCAATTGTAGGTAGTTTGACTTATTTTAGTTCGGCTGAGCAACTTCAAAAATTTACTTTTTGGTCGTTAGGAAATCTTGGCAACCTTACTTGGAATTCTATAGTGATATTAGCGAGCTGTGTTACCATTGGAATTGTACTTAGCGTCTTTAGCATCAAACCTTTAAACGCATTACTATTAGGCGAAAATTATGCAAGAAGCTTAGGGATTAACTATAATAAAACCAAGTATGTTATACTATTTACAACCAGTATATTAGCAGGAAGTATTACTGCTTTTGTTGGACCTATTGCTTTTATTGGTCTTGCGGTTCCACACATTGCTAAATTGGTTTTTCAAACTAGTAATCATAAAATTTTGTTTTGGAGTACTTTGCTTTTTGGCGCCCTGATTATGCTCATTTGCGACAGCATTACACAAATTCCAGGAACAGAAATTGTATTACCTATTAACGCAATTACCTCTATTTTTGGCGCACCAATAGTGATATGGTTATTGGTAAGAAAAAGAAAAATGATGGCTTAACTAGCTGTTTTCTTGATAATAACGAACTTCAATTCTCTTTATGTCTTTGATTGTATTTTTTGCCCATTGCAAACGCTTTTCGATAATTTCATCTTCTGATAATTGCCATTGAATAGAGGATTTTCTGAGTCTTTCCGTTAAGTTTTGAATTATAATAGCTGCAGAAACAGAGATATTAAGGCTCTCTGTAAACCCCACCATAGGTATTTTAAGGAATCCGTCTGCTCTTTTCAAAATTTCTTCTGATAATCCATCGCGTTCAGTACCGAAAAATAGGGCGCTAGGTTTAGAAATATCAAAGTCTTCAAGCAAGCAATCATCTTCGTGAGGTGTAGTGGCAATAATTTGGTATCCTCGAGATTGTAAGTTATCCAAACAACCAGAAATATTATCAAACGCATTAATATCGACCCATTTTTGAGCGCCCATAGCAATTTCTTTATCAATTCTCTTACCAAAACGCTGCTCAATAACATTTAATTCTTGAATTCCAAAAACTTCACAACTTCGCATAACCGCACTGGTATTGTGCATTTGAAAAACATCTTCTACAGCAACAGTAAAATGACGTGTTCTATTTTTTAAAACACTCAAAAAACGCTCTTTCCTTTTCTCTGTTAGTATATTTTCTAGAAATTCTAAATAAGTAATATCTACCATTCTAAGTTTATTTTTGGTAAATTTAGAAACAAATTTGACTTTATAAAATTTTTCTCAACTTTGTTGCCAATTAGATACTAAATCAAAATCGGCATTATAATTCACAAATTATATTCAAACATTTCAGTATCTTTGCGCTTTAAAAAACAACACTACAATGACTACTTTAAACGAATTAAATGCTATTTCTCCAATTGATGGAAGATACAGAAGTAAGACCGTTTCATTAGCTCCATTCTTTTCAGAAGAAGCTTTAATTAAATACCGTGTATTGATTGAAATTGAGTACTTTATTTCTTTATGTGAAATTCCATTACCTCAGTTAATAGAAATCGATAAAGGAGTATTTGAAAGCCTTAGAAATATTTACAAAAACTTTTCTACCCAAGACGCACTTTGGATTAAAGAAACGGAAAAAACTACCAATCACGATGTGAAAGCGGTAGAGTATTTTATAAAAGACGCTTTCGACAAATTAGAATTATCCTCTTATAAAGAGTTCATACATTTTGGATTGACTTCTCAAGACATAAATAATACTGCGATTCCATTATCT
The DNA here is from genome assembly GCA_943324545.2 of Chitinophaga pinensis. GTDB lineage: Bacteria > Bacteroidota > Bacteroidia > Flavobacteriales > Flavobacteriaceae > Flavobacterium. Next base: position 12,548 of record CALPMA020000040.1, on the reverse strand, counting down.
ACCAAGGAAGCCTTTGAAAATATTTATTTACCATCTTTAATTGCTTTAATTTCTAAATTAAAAGAGTTAAGTATTGAATGGCGTGATGTACCAATGTTGGCTAAAACTCATGGCCAACCTGCCTCTCCAACTCGTTTAGGTAAAGAGTTTGGCGTATTTGTAGAACGTTTAGAGGAACAAATGCGTTTATTATTTAATATTCCTTTTGCTGCTAAATTTGGTGGCGCAACTGGTAATTACAATGCCCATCATGTAGCTTATCCTCAAATTAATTGGAAAGAATTTGGCAGTCATTTTGTAGAAGAAAATTTGGGCTTACACCATTCTTTTCCAACTACACAAATAGAACATTACGATCATTTTGCAGCCTTTTTTGATGCTTTAAAACGAATCAATACGATTATAATTGACTTGGACAGAGATATTTGGACCTATGTTTCAATGGAGTACTTCAAGCAAAAAATTAAACCAGGGGAAATTGGTTCTTCAGCAATGCCGCATAAAGTTAATCCAATTGATTTTGAAAATTCGGAAGGCAATTTAGGAATAGCCAATGCTATTTTTGAACACCTTTCTGCAAAATTACCTCTTTCAAGACTGCAACGAGATTTGACTGATAGTACAGTTTTGAGAAATATTGGAGTACCTATGGGACACACCTTAATTGCATTTGAATCTACATTAAAAGGATTGAACAAATTGCTATTGAATGAGCCTAAATTTCATGAAGATTTAGAGAAAAACTGGGCTGTAGTAGCAGAGGCAATTCAAACGATATTGAGAAGAGAAGGTTATGCAAACCCATACGAAGCACTTAAGGGTTTAACAAGAACAAACGAAAATATTGATAAAAATGCTATTCATAATTTTATTAAATCACTTGATATTTCTGAAGAAATAAAAACAGAATTATTTCAAATTACCCCTAGTAACTTTGTGGGTATTTAAATTACTAAATAACTCATAAAATTAAAACCGCTAAAAATTATTTTAGCGGTTTTTTTATATGCATATAGTACCAATCTATTTTTTAAACAACTATCTAGAATAATTTGGCGCTTCCTTAGTAATTGTTACATTATGCGGGTGACTTTCATTAATACCGCTAGCAGTGATGCGAACAAATCGACCTGTGTCTTGTAATGTAGGAATATCTTTAGAACCACAATAACCCATTCCGGCTCTTAAACCTCCTATAAATTGTTGCATACTTTCGTTTAATTCTCCTTTATAAGGAACTCGACCTACAATTCCTTCAGGTACTAATTTTTTCACATCGTCTTCTACATCTTGGAAATATCGGTCTTTTGAACCTTCTTGCATGGCTTCAACAGAACCCATCCCGCGATACGATTTGAATTTACGACCTTCAAAAATAATTGTCTCTCCAGGAGATTCCTTGGTTCCTGCAAGTAATGATCCTAACATCACGCAATCGGCACCGGCGGCTATTGCCTTTGGAATATCTCCTGTGTAACGAATTCCGCCATCAGCAATTACCGGAACTCCAGTTCCTTTTATTGCTGAAGCCACTTCTAATACTGCCGAAAATTGTGGAAATCCAACACCTGCAACAATACGAGTAGTACAAATAGAACCTGGTCCTATTCCAACTTTAACCCCATCTGCTCCATTTTCAACTAAGTACTTTGCTGCTTCTGGAGTAGCAATATTTCCAACTATAACGTCTAATTTTGGAAATTTTGCTTTTACTTCTTTTAATACATTAACCACCCCTTGTGTATGTCCGTGAGCAGTATCAATAATAATTGCATCAACACCAGCTTTGACCAGGGCTTCAGCTCTTTGAACTGCGTCTCCTGTCACTCCAATGGCTGCAGCTACGCGCAAACGTCCAAAAGAATCTTTATTAGCAATTGGTTTTTGCGTTAATTTGGTGATATCTCTGAAAGTGATTAATCCCACTAATTTATAATCGGTATTAACAACTGGTAATTTTTCAATTTTGTTACCTTGTAAAACTACTTCTGCTTGCTCTAATGAAGTTCCCTCGGCAACAGTAACCAAATTTTCCGAAGTCATTACTTCTATAATTGGCCTGGCATTGTTTTTCTCAAAACGCAAATCACGATTAGTTACAATTCCTTTTAGGATTTTATTTTCATCTACAATTGGAATACCACCGATGCCAAATTCCTTCATAGCACTTTTAGCATCAGCAACGTTCGAAGTTAATGGCAATGTTACTGGATCGATAATCATTCCTGATTCTGCACGTTTAACTTTTCTTACTTTAGCAGCTTGTTGCTCAATAGTCATGTTTTTGTGTAAAACCCCAATTCCTCCTTCTTGCGCCATAGCAATTGCCATTGCACTTTCTGTAACAGTATCCATTGCAGCAGAAACAATTGGAACATTCAAAGTTATATTTCGGGAAAATTTAGATTGAATACTAACTTCTCTTGGGAGAACGTTAGAATAATTTGGAACTAATAATACATCATCGTAAGTTAGTCCTTCTCCGATAATTTTAGTGTTGTGTGCGATCATTGCAATTTGTAGTTGAATTGCGTGCAAATATAGTAAATAATATTAGATATGGCAAAACTATGATAACAAGGTTTTATTTGAAATACTTCAAATGATTTAATGGAACTCACCAAACAATTTCGTAGCCTCATTATAGGCACTTTCAAAACTCATTGGACTGGTATTAGTTTGCTCCTTGTGAGAAGTAAAAAAGGAAAGTAATTTCTCAGTTGGCATATTTCCTGTAAGGGTGTCTTTAGCCATTGGACATCCTCCAAAACCTTGAATTGCACCATCAAATCGGCGGCAACCTGCGTTGTAAGCAGCATCTACTTTCTCGAACCATTTTTCAGGTGTGGTATGAAGGTGTGCTCCAAATACAATATCTGGATATTTAGGAATTAAATTAGAAAATAAATAATGAATCACTTCTGGTGTAGAACTTCCAATCGTGTCAGAAAGAGATAAAATTTTTACGCCACGATTGGCTAAATTTTCAGTCCAATTCCCAACAATATCAACATTCCATGGATCACCATAAGGATTTCCGAATCCCATAGATAAATAGACAACCACTTCTTTATTATTTTTATAGGCAATTTCAAGAATTTGGTTCAACGTAACCAATGATTCTTCAATGGTTTTATGAGTGTTACGCATTTGAAAATTCTCAGATATCGAAAAAGGAAATCCTAAATATTGAATTTCTTTATGATATGAAGCGGCTAAAGCTCCTTGAGTATTGGCGATAATTGCAAGTAATTTACTACGGGTTTGTGCTAAATCCAGTTGTGCTAAAACTTCGGCAGTGTCTTGCATTTGGGGAATGGCTTTAGCAGAAACAAAACTCCCAAAATCAATAGTATCAAACCCAACGCGAAGCAATGATTGAAGATAAGCAACCTTTCTAGCAGTTGGAATAAACAACTTTATTCCTTGCATAGCATCACGAGGGCATTCAATTATTTTTATTGGATCCATTGGTTCAAATATAGAAAAAATGCAGCAATTTAGATCGATGAATTAGATTAAATTAACTAGACACCGTTTCTAAAATTTTAATATTTATAGCTTTCACTAATGATGGTCCTTCGTAGATAAAACCAGTATAAAGTTGGATTAAACTTGCTCCAGCATCTAATTTATCGATAGCATCTTGAGCAGAATGAATACCACCTACTCCAATTATTGGAAATGATTTATTACTTTTTTGAGATAAAAACCTAATTACCTCTGTAGACCTTGAAGTTAATGGTTTTCCAGACAACCCACCAACTTCAACTTTGTTATCAGATTGCAATCCATCTCTAGAAATGGTAGTATTGGTAGCAATTACACCTGCAATTTTAGTTGTGTTTACAATATCGATAATATCCAATAACTGCTCGTCTGTTAAATCGGGTGCGATTTTTAGTAAGATTGGTTTTTGTTTTGACCTAGCTAAATTTAAGTCTTGTAATGTTTGAAGCAATTTAGTTAATGGTTCTTTTTCTTGAAGTTCTCTTAAATTTGGTGTATTAGGAGAACTTACATTTACCACAAAATAATCAACATAATCAAAAAGTGCTTCAAAGCAAATTATGTAATCGTTAAGAGCAGTTTCATTTTGCGTAAGCTTGTTTTTTCCAATATTACCACCAATTAATACTCCTCTATTTTGCTTTAATTTCTCAATTGCTGCTTGAATTCCTTTATTATTAAAACCCATTCTGTTAATGATTGCACTGTCTTGTTTCAGTCGGAATAATCTTTTTTTAGGATTTCCATCTTGTGGTTTTGGAGTTAGTGTTCCAATTTCAATAAACCCGAAACCAAAATTAGAAAGCTCGTTATAAAGTACGGCATCTTTATCAAAACCTGCCGCTAAACCAACAGGGTTTTTGAATTTCAAACCAAACACTTCTGTTTCCAATCTTTTGTCTTCTAGAACATAAATTGATCTAAAAACAAATGAAAATCCTGGTATTTTAGAAATAAAACGAATAGCGGAAAAGGTAAAATAATGTACTTCTTCAGGGTCAAACCAAAAAAGTAAAGGTCGAATTAACAGTTTGTACATGTTTGTTTTGTTGTGAGCTACAAAAGTAAAGAATAGTTTTTATTAAATTAAATCAACCTTCGATAATTTCAATAATTTTTATTTAAAAAAGTATTTAAATTATTACATTTGAAGCTAAAGCAAATAATGATTCCAATAATGAAAAAACCGAGTTCAATAATTTTATTAATTTTCTACTGTTTTATCCAAATTACATATGGGCAACAACCTTTGAAACCGAATTCAGCATTTATTTACAACCAAATTGAAAAACTGAATTTTTTAGGATCCGTATTATATATTGCAGCTCACCCAGATGATGAAAACACCCGATTAATTTCGTATTTATCCAATGATAAAATGGCTAGAACCGGTTATTTGTCATTAACAAGAGGCGACGGTGGACAAAATTTAATTGGTCCTGAATTAAGAGATCAATTGGGGGTGATTAGAACACAAGAGCTTCTTGAAGCAAGAAAAATAGATGGTGGAGAACAATTTTTTTCCCGTGCCAATGATTTTGGATACTCAAAAAACCCAGAGGAAACTTTGCAAATCTGGGATAAAAACCAAGTTTTAAGTGACGTTGTTTGGGCAATTAGAAAATTCCAACCCGATGTAATTATCAATCGATTTGATCATCGTTCACCGGGTACAACCCACGGACATCATACTGCCTCTGCCCTATTGAGCGTAGAAAGTTTCGATTTAGCCAACGATGCCGCTGTTTTTCCAAATCAGTTAAAATGGGTGAAACCTTGGCAGCCAAAAAGACAATTTTTCAATACGTCATGGTGGTTTTATGGCAGTAAAGAAAAATTTGACGCAGCCGATAAAACCAAATTATCTTCTTTACAAATTGGTGTTTACTACCCTTCAATTGGAAAATCAAATCAAGAAATTGCAGCTTTAAGCAGAAGTTGTCATGAATCCCAGGGATTTGGAAGTACAGGAAGTCGTGGAGAAGAAATAGAATATTTGGAATTTCTAAAAGGTGTTTCATTAAATAACACAAGTAAAATTTTTGAAGGTGTCGACACCACTTGGAATCGCATAAAAGGAGGTGCTGCTGTAGGTGAATTAGTTCAAAAAATCTTGAAAGAATACGATTTCAAAAACCCTGCTTCAAGCATTCCGAATTTAGTAAAAGTATATTCTATGGTGCAATTATTAGAGGATGTGCATTGGAAAAGTATAAAAACAGAAGAACTAAAAAAGTTAATTGCCGCTTGTTCCGGTTTGTATCTTGAAGTTGTATCAGAAAATCAAACCGCAACTCCAAATAACCCGCTAAACGTGAAAATTGAAGCGATTAATAGAAGTGAAAATTCTATGATTTTAAAGAACGTTATTTCAATGCCAGAAGGGAAAAACACGACTTTAAACAGCCCGTTGAACAATAATATTTCTTTCAATAAAAACCTTGCAATTCAATTACCAGAAACGGTAAACTATACCAATCCTTATTGGTTAAACGAAAAGGGAACGTTAGGAATGTATAAAGTAAATGAGCAACAAAATATTGGAATTGCAGATGTTATTAGAGAAGTTAAATTGGTTTTCAATATAGAAATTAATACCGTTACCATTCCGTTCGAACGAAATATAGTATATAAATATAATGATCCTACAAGAGGAGAAATCTACAATCCGCTAGATATTATTCCTGAAATATCTACAACAATAATTGACAATGTGGCCTTATTTAATTCTAGTAAATCAAAAACGATTGGCGTTAAAATTAAAGCCGGGAAAGAAAACCAGAAGGGGATATTGAAATTGGAACTTCCTTCAAATTGGAAAGTAAATCCAACCGAGTTTGCATTTGCCTTAAGCAAAAAAGGAGAAGAACAAATAGTGAATTTCGAAGTATTTCCCCCAAAAAATTCCGATGAAATTACAGCTAAAGCTATAAGTATTGAAAATGGAAAATCATTTGACAAAGAGCAAATAAACATCAATTACGAGCATATTTCAAAGCAACAAATATTGAGAACTTCGGAAGCCAGATTCATCAGATTGGATATTAAAACTGGTAATGAAAAAATTGCTTATTTAATGGGTGCTGGTGATGAAGTTCCAAAAAGCTTAATGCAAATGGGCTATGAGGTGACAGAAATTAATCCGAGTGAAATTACTAAAGAAAAGCTGGCCAATTACGACGTATTAATCACTGGCATAAGAGCTTACAACACTGTTAAAGAATTGAAATTCAAGCAAGAAATCCTTTTGAATTTTGTAAAAGAAGGAAAAACAATGTTGGTTCAATACAATACTACGGATGAATTAGTAACGAAAAATATTGCGCCTTTTCCAATTAAAATTTCAAGAGATCGGGTAACAGAAGAAAATGCAGAAGTACGCTTTTTAGCTCCTGAGCATCCTGTTTTAAATTATCCTAATAAAATAACAACTAAGGATTTTGAAGGCTGGACGCAAGAACAAGGATTGTATTATCCAAGTGAATGGGACGAGTCCTTTACTCCAATTTTATCATCAAATGATAGAAAGGAAACTCCAAAAAATGGTGGTTTATTGATTGCTAAATACGGAAAAGGAAATTACATATATACCGGTTTGAGCTTTTTTAGAGAATTACCGGAAGGGGTTACAGGAGCTTACCGATTAATTTCTAACTTAATTTCAATAAAGTAATCATGAACGAAAATGAAAATAAATTGTGGAAGAAAAATTATAGCTGGGTGTTGATTGCTAATGCGATTTACATCCTATTTTACTTTATTATAATGCAAATTTTTTCCTAGAATATGCAACAAATTGATTGGATAATACTTGTAATCACACTGCTTTTCATTGTTATTTATGGCGTTTGGAAAACAAAGGGCAGCACCGGAAATGTAAAAGATTACATTTTGGGAAATAACGAAACTCCGTGGTGGACAGTTGGGCTTTCAGTAATGGCAACCCAGGCTAGTGCAATTACTTTCCTCTCTACACCAGGTCAAGCTTACCATGACGGAATGGGATTTGTGCAATTTTATTTTGGTTTACCAATTGCGATGGTTGTAATTAGCATGACTTTTATCCCAATATATCATAAGTTAAAAGTATTCACGGCCTACGAATATTTAGAAGAACGGTTTGACCTAAAAACTCGTTCTTTAGCCTCAATTTTATTTTTAGTACAACGCGGTTTAGGAACGGGAATTACCATTTATGCACCCTCAATTATATTGTCGTCAATATTGGGTTGGAATTTAACCCAACTAAATATTATTATCGGTTCGTTGGTAATTATTTACACTTTTTCGGGGGGTACAAAGGCTGTAAACGTGACTCAGAAACACCAAATGTTTGTAATTATGTTTGGTATGATTGCAACCTTTTTCTTGATTTTACATTTATTGCCAAACGACATGACTTTTGGAAATGCGCTTCATATAGCAGGTGCAAATGACAAAATGAATATCGTAGATTTTTCGTTTGATCCTGAAACACGTTATACTTTTTGGAGCGGTATTACTGGTGGTTTTTTCTTGGCTTTATCTTATTTTGGAACCGATCAATCTCAAGTGGGTCGGTATTTATCTGGAAAATCTATTCGGGAAAGCCAAATGGGCTTAATCATGAATGGGTTTTTAAAAGTCCCAATGCAGTTTTTTATTCTATTGATTGGAGTTATGGTTTTTGTATTTTTCCAATTCAATCCTGTTCCTCTGAATTTCAATCCGAATAATAAAATAGTGATTGAAAAATCCATTTACAAAGAAGAATACCAACATTTAGAAAAACAACTAGCAGATTTATCTGAAGAAAAAAAGGAGTTCAACCTTTTGTATATCGACCATTTAAATCAGAATTATGACAATCCAATATTGAGAAAAAAACTTACTGCTTTATCAAATAAGGAAAATGATTTGAGAGATCAAGCTAAGGAATTAATTTCAAAAGCGGATTCAAAAGCAGAAACTAATGATAAAGATTACTTTTTTATTAATTTCATATTAAACTATTTACCAAAAGGATTAATTGGGCTTTTATTAGCGGTTATTTTATCGGCTGCCATGTCATCGACCGCTTCAGGGTTAACCGCATTAGCCTCTACCACAGCCATCGATATATACAAACGTAATCTAAAAGTAGAAAAATCCGATAAGCATTATGTAAATGCAACCAGGGTTTTTACTGTATTTTGGGGTATTATCGCTATACTTTTTGCTTGTATTGGCACCTTGTTTGAGAATTTAATTCAGTTGGTGAATATAATTGGATCAATATTTTATGGTACCGTTTTAGGAATTTTCTTAGTTGGTTTTTACATAAAATACATCCGTGCCAAAGCCATTTTCTGGGGAGCAATTATCACTCAATTAATGATATTTTATATCTTCTACTTGGATATTGTAAGTTTCCTTTGGCTGAATTTCATTGGCGCATTAATGACAATTATTATCGCAATCTTGCTTCAGTTTTTTCTATTTAATAATAAAATGGAAACTATAGAAAGTGTAGAAAAATAATTTTAAGGAGATAAACGATCGATTTTCCAAGAATAATCAGGTAGTAATTGGTATCTAATTCGGTCATGAAGACGGTTTGGACGTCCTTGCCAGAATTCTACTTCAACTGGTTTAACCAGAAAACCGCCCCAAAATTTTGGTCGGAGGATTTCTTTACCTTCGAAGTCCAATTCCAATTGTTTTAATTTTTCTTCTAATGAAGCACGTGAAGGTATAACCTCGCTTTGATTTGATACAATGGCACCAAGTTTACTTCCATCAGGTCTTGACTCAAAATAACCATCAGAAATATTTGTTGGCGTTTTTTCAGCAATTCCTTTAATAATTACTTGTCTTTCCATTGAATGCCAAAAAAAAGACAAGCAAACGTTTGGATTATCAGTAATTGATTTTCCTTTCTCAGAGTTGTAATTTGTATAAAAAATAAAACCTTCTTCTGAATATTTTTTTAATAAAACCACTCTTGATTTTGGGAATCCATCTAATCCAATTGTAGAAATTGTCATCGCATTTACCTCGTCTATTCCTCCAAAATCTTCCACTTCATGAAACCATTGATGAAATAAATTAATTGGATCTTCAGGAATTGAAGTTTCCAAAAGAGCACTCTTTTCGTATGATTTTCGATAATTTCTTAAATCTTCCATTGAACTGATTTTGATTTTTAGAATATTTAATCCAAAATTACTATTAATATTTAGAATTCAAAACTAACTCCGTCATCTGACAAAAGCACTTCTGGAAAAATGGTTAATGCTTCTTCTTTAAACAAATTTATGTTGTCGTATCGAGTGGAATAATGTCCTAATAATAATTGTTTTACATTGGCTTTAAAAGCAATTTTAGCTGCTTGTTTGGCTGTACAATGCATTGTTTTATTTGCCAATTGCTCTTCTGAATCTAAAAATGTAGATTCATGATACAATACGTCTACTTTTTCAATTATTGGGATAATCTCTTCATTATAAGCAGTATCTGAACAAAAAGCATAACTTTTAATTGGAATTGGATCAAACGTCAATTTTTTATTTTCAATCACCCGTCCATCATCTAAAGTGATGTCTTTTCCGTTTTTTATTTTCTGATAATAACAAGTATCTATTTCGAAGTCTTGAACCGCATCAAAATTCAATTTTCGATCGCCAATTTTCTCCTTGAACAAGAATCCATTAGTATAAACTCTATGTTTTAAAGGAATTGTTTTTACAAATACTTTGTTGTCTTCGTAAATGATTTCGCTTTTATCAGAATTCAATTCATGGAAATACAAACCGAAATTTGTCCATGAATTTGATAATCTCAATTGTAATTTGATTACTTCTTCTATTCCTTTGGGTCCATAAATATGTAAATCAGCAGTTCTATTTAATAACATAAAAGTTGAAACTAAACCCACTAAACCATAGAAGTGATCGCCATGCAAATGGGAAATAAATATGTGATTAATTTTAGAAAATCGGATTTTATTTTTACGCAATTGAACTTGTGTACCTTCACCACAATCAATTAGAAAGAGCCGATTTCTAATCTCTAAGACTTGTGATGTAGGATTAGTAATTGTTCGAGGTGTTGCAGCATAGCAGCCAAGTACTGTTAGATTCAATGTAGAGATTATTGGTTAAATTGGTTATTCTTTAATTAGTTGAAAGTCGTTTATTTTTGTAAACAAATATACATTAAAACCCTAAATCTCTTTCGATTTCGTCCATATCAATAATATCGTGAGCTTCTATAACTGATGGGACTACTATCAATGACTTTGGAAGTGAATTAAAATCTATATTATCAGCAACAATTACAAAAGATTTATTTCCTTTATAATGCAATTTTGACAATTCAGAAAATGCTTTTAAAGGTTGGATTGTAGTAGAGTTATTATGCGTTAAATCCAAAATCAAATTCTGATTTTTATAACTTTCGTATTGCTTTGTAATCTTTTCTAAGAATATTACACAATCTCCTTGAGTATCTTTTAATAATGTGGTGTGACCTTTAGCAACTACTTTCATTTAATTATTGAATTTTTGAAGCCAATAAATAGATTACTGCCATTCTAACTGCAACTCCGTTTTCCACTTGATTTAATATCAATGATTGATTAGAATCGGCAACATCAGAAGTAATTTCAACGCCTCTATTTATTGGTCCTGGATGCATAATTACGATCTCTTTATTTAAAGAATCCAACAAGGTTTTGTCTAATCCATATTGTTGTGCGTATTCTCTTGTAGAAGGGAAAAAATTTATATCCATGCGTTCGTTTTGAACTCTTAGCATATTAGCTACATCACACCATTCCAATGCTTTACGTAAATTTGATTCTACTTTTACTCCAAGTGATTCTATGTGCCTTGGGATCAGTGTTTTTGGTCCGCAAACCTTCACTTCTGCACCTTGCATTTGTAAGGCGTAGATGTTAGAAAGCGCCACACGAGAATGCAAAATATCGCCCACAATAACTACTTTTTTACCTGCAACTTCTCCAAGTTTTTCTCTGATAGAATAACTATCTAAAAGCGCTTGTGTTGGGTGCTCGTGAGCTCCATCACCAGCGTTGATGATGCTTGCTTTTACATTTTGTGATAAAAAATGAGCAGCACCAGGATTGGCATGTCGCATGACTACCATATCTACTTTCATTGATAGAATATTGTTTACGGTATCAACTAGGGTCTCTCCTTTTTTTACTGATGATTGCGCCGCAGAAAAACTAATAACATCTGCCGAAAGTCTTTTTTGAGCTAGTTCAAATGATAGTTTAGTTCGCGTACTATTTTCAAAGAATATATTAGCAATCGTAATGTCGCGCAAGGAAGGGACTTTTTTTATTGGACGATTAATTACTTCTTTAAAATGATCGGCGGTTTCAAAAATAAGGTCAATATCATTATTGGTGATGTTTTTAATTCCTAATAAATGATTTACACTTAATTCGCTCATTTTTATACTATTTGTTTACTGTTTGTTGGTATTAAATACACTGCATCTTCGCCATCTTGCTCTACCCAGCATACTTTTACTTTTTCATTATTAATTGCGTCTACTTGTCGACCACGATAATCAGGTTGAATTGGCAAATCACGGCTAAATCTACGATCTATTAATGTAAGAAGTTCAATAGATGTTGGCCTTCCAAAAGATTGTATAGCAGTTAATGCAGCACGAATGCTTCGTCCGGTATACAATACATCGTCTATAAAAATTACTTTTTTATTTTCAACTAAAAAATCTATTTGGGTTTTATTTGCTTCTAATTGTTTGTCGTTTCTTCGAAAATCGTCTCTAAAAAAAGTAATGTCTAAATACCCTAAAAGGATATTAGATATTTTATATTCTTTTTCAAGCAATACTTTTAATCTTTCCGCTAAAAAAATTCCACGAGGTTGAATTCCAATAAGAATAGTTTCTGAAAAATCTAAATGTTTTTCAATCAATTGACAAGCCAAACGATGAAGAATGATATTGACTTCTTTGGAAGTAAGCAATATTTTTTGACTCATATTGAAGATTTTTGTTTGGTTATGCAAATATATAATTTT
>CALPMA020000039.1 GCA_943324545.2 Chitinophaga pinensis | reverse complement strand
TGGTAATTTTATTATAAATGTACTTCCTTTTCCTTTTTCACTTTCTACAAATACCTCTCCTTCATGATTATCTACAATTTTCTTAACATAAGCCAACCCTAAACCATGGCCCTTAACATTATGTAAATCTCCTGTGTGTTCTCTATAGAACTTTTCAAAAATTCTTTTTTGAGCTACTTTACTCATTCCTGCTCCTTGATCTTTAATTTTAATTATAATAAAATCTTTAATATTCTCAGTATATATATCAATTTGAGGGACTTCAGGCGAATATTTGATTGCGTTGTCCAAAATATTAACAATAACATTTGTAAAATGAACATCATTTAATAAAACAGTTGATCTAGTAGCATCATAATGTTTAATTATTGTTCCTAGTCGATCTTCAATTATCAAATTTATATGTTCAACGGCTTCATCAATTATATCATGAATATCATTATTTTCCTTATTAATTTCTAATTCTCTTTTTTCTAATTTAGAAATTCGTAAAACATTTTCAACCTGAGCGTGCATTCTTTTATTTTCATCTCTAATCATTTGCAAATAGCGCTGAATTTTTTCCTTATCATCAATTATCTTTGGATTTTTAATTGCATCCAATGCTAAATTAATAGTGGCAATTGGCGTTTTAAATTCATGAGTCATATTATTAATGAAATCAGTTTTTATTTCAGAAATCTGACGTTGACGAATTAATTGATTTAAAGCGCTTGAATACGCAATAATTATTATCAATGTAAAAATTATTGATAATGCAGTAATTCCTAATAATTCCGAAAATAAAAAAATCTTCTTATTTGGAAAACTAACTAATAGTTGATAATTACTTTCACCCTCATTGTCTGCAAATAATGGAATAGAATAGGTATTGTGCTTATCATAATTAAATTTATCAGATTTAATTTTTGTTGCTAAACCTTTGCTATAAATTCCATATTCAAAAGCTGTTTTTATTCCAAACTCATTCAATTCATTCAACAATAATTTTTGAAGAATTTTATTTGAAACTCTTTCTTGAATAGGCATTGTTGACGCAATATCTTTAAAGAAAATCTCAAATTGTGCATTATCTAAAATATCTAAACTTCCTGTTTTTTGAATTTTAGAATCCGGAATTATAGTATTTTGAACAGACGAATTGTCAATTTTATTATTATTAAAAATTTCAGTAGTTCTTTTAGAAGAATAATTCTTTAATTTAACGCTATCTACTTTTTTATTAAATATAGAAGATGAAATTGAATAATCTTCTGCAACAATACTATTCGAATAAATTATTGTTTCATTAGTTTGAATGTTCTTTTGAACATAATAAAACTGTAACAAATCTTTTTTTTGAGGAGCTTTTCCAGTGCTATCTTTAAATCGATTGTATTTGTCATAAAAACTATAGGCTTCTCTTTTTTGTAATTTATTAGAAACATTTACTATGGCTTGTTGAACATGAAAACGAAATTGCTCATCATTATTCTTAAATGAAGAATTAAACCAATAAACTTGTACTAATATTATCCCAATTAGGGACAAACTCATTAACACAATTAGTAAACGGAAAAATAATTTATTCATCAATCAAATTTAATATTTTAACATTTATTCTATTAATTTATTAACCAAACATTAACAAATTATGTTTTTATTTATAATTTAATAAAATTTTGATATAATTTTCTGTTTGTGTACACGCTTTTTTAATAACTTGATTATCAACAACATAATCACTCTTGTTTTTACGCATTTGGTCAGTCCATTGATTGTTAATTCTAGACATCACTTCATCATATGTTAGATGGTCTCGTTCAATAACTCTTTGAATTCTAATTTCTTGAGGTGCAGAAATTGAAATTATAGCATCACAATCCTTATAACTTCCACTTTCAAATAATATTGCCGTTTCCTTTATTACAAGTGGCGAATTTTTATTTTGGTTAATCCAATTTTCAAAATCTGTTTTTACTGCTGGGTGAATAATATTATTAAGTAATTTTAATTGTTCAGGATTATTAAAAACAAGTTTTGATAATTTTTCTTTGTCAAGTAAATCATCTGTAAATACACTAATTCCAAAAACCGACTTTATTGAAGATACGGTTTTCGGTAAACAAAGAATTTTTTTTGCTTGTTCGTCAGAATTATAGACTGGAATTCCTAAAGATTTTAAATGTTTTGCAATGGTTGTTTTACCACTTCCTATTCCTCCTGTTAAACCTATTATTTTTGTCATTTCTTGAAGAATAATTCTGGAAAAGCTTGTTCAGGTTGCTGTTTTAAAACATTAATTTTAAAGAAGGATTCTAAAAACCCAAAACCATAACCAGAAAACTGTTTCCATGCTGCCTTTACTGATAAATATCCTACAATAAAATTTTTGGATTTATAGGTTGCGACCAAGAACAAAATTAGAAAATAGATAAAATATAATTTAAGAAGAAAATCACTGGCAAATATTAATAAGAATATTGAAAAATAAAAACCAACTATAAATATAGAAGGTAAAAAGTAAGTAATCTTATTATATTCTGGATATCTAAAATTTAAAATTGGTCTGGCTTTACCAAATTTATTTACTTGAAGATAAAATTTATCCCAATCAATTCTCCTTTTGTGATATACAAATGCTTCACAAAACAGCTTTGTATCAAAACCTAACTTCCATAATCTAATAGACAAGTCTGGATCTTCTCCTGGGTGAATATTACCAAAACCTCCCGATACATCGAATGCTTTTTTAGATAATCCCATATTAAAACTACGAGGTTGAAATCGATCAATTTTTTCGGAACTACCACGAATTCCGCCAGTTGTCAAAAAGGAGGTCATCGTAAAATCGATTGCTTTTTGAATATTTGAAAAGGAAGGCATTGATCGGTCTGGGCCGCCAAAACAATCTGCATAATTTTGTTTTAAATGTTTTGAAACTTCCAACAAATAGTTTGGTGGAATAATACAATCGGAATCAAAAATCAAGAAATAATCTCCTTTGGCCATTTTCATTCCAAAATTTCTAGAATCTCCAGGACCTGTATTTTTTTTAATATGATAGGATATATTTAATTTAATTTGAAATAAATCTATTATACTTTCGCAAGTCAAACTAGAACCATCTTCAATAATAACTACCTCAAAATCTTCTTTATAGTCAGTTTTTAACAAACTTTCTAGAAGTTCCTTTATCTCGTCTGGACGATTATAAACCGGAATAATTATTGAAAAATACATTTCTAATTTTAGGTATTTGTTCTAATTTTTAACAAATATAATTCTAATATCGATAATATATTGTAATTGTATATTAAAAATTAAAAAGCCACAAATTCAAAGGATACCCTGTAAACCTCTGTATTTGTGGCATATTAATATAAATGATTTTTAGTAAATACTAGAAATACTAATCATTTCGTTAGATTCTACTTGATAATCTATCTCGTCGAATCCAAAACCAAATAAATTATGAAAATCACTTGTATAACCATTTAAGTCACCTATATTTGGTAATGATTCTGTGGTAGCCTCTTTCCACAACTTAGCCACTTTTTCTTGAATATCATCTCTCATTTCCCAATCGTCAATTCTAATTCTTCCTTTATCATCAGTTGGAATTTTAGAACCAGTGTACAATCTATCTTGAAATAAACGTTGAATTTGTTCGATACAACCCTCGTGAATCCCCTTTTCTTTCATTGTTTTATATAATAAAGAAATATATAATGGAATTACAGGTATTGCAGAACTTGCTTGTGTAACCAATGCTTTATTTACAGAAACAAAGGCCTTACAGTTGATACTTTCTAATTGTTTTGTAATTTCAAAAGCAGTAGCTTCTAAATTATCTTTTGCACGACCAATAGTTCCTTTTCTATATACCGCTTCTGTAACTTCTGGTCCAATATAAGAATAAGCTAAAGTCATTGCGCCATTTGCTAAAACACCAGCTTCGTTTAAAGCATTCATCCACATTTGCCAATCTTCACCACCCATTACAAGAACTGTATTATCAATATCTTCTTGATTTGCAGGTTCTATAGAAACTTCTGAGACAATTCCTGTATGGAAATCAACTGTTTTATTTGTAAATGTACTTCCTATTGGTTTTAAAACTGAACGATGTAAGATACCAGTATTTGGATTTAATCTCACAGGGGAAGCTAGACTGTAAATTACTAGATCAACCTGACCTATATCGGCTTTAATTAAATCTATGGTTTGTTTTTTTATTTCATTTGAAAAAGCATCACCATTAATACTTTTGGCATATATATCAGATTCATTAGCAAATTTCTCAAAAGCTGCAGAATTATACCAACCTGGAGATGCTGTTTTACCTTCCGTAGGAGGTTTTTCTAAAAAAACACCTATGGAAGAAGCATTAGAGCCAAAAGCACTAGTAATTCTTGAAGCTAAGCCAAATCCTGTTGATGCTCCAATAATTAATACTTTTTTAGCTCCATCGATTGCACCTTTTGATTTAACATATTCAATTTGATTTTTTACACTTTGCTCACATCCGTTCGGATGTGCTGTTAGGCAAATAAACCCCCTCATTCTTGGCTCTATAATCATATTCTTAATTTGTTGTTATTAATTATCGTAGATCTGTTGATTGTGTTGCAAAATTAAAAAAATATTTAATTTAATAAGGCTTTTGCGTGATTTAAAGCGGAATCTGAAACATTTTTTCCAGATAACATTTCAGCTATTTCAACAATTCTTTCCTGGAATGTCAGCAGTTTTAATTCTGAGATGGTTGTTTCTCCTTGAATTGATTTGTAAACTTTGTAATGCGTTTTACCTTTAGCAGCAATTTGCGGCAAATGTGTTATCGAAAATACTTGCATACTATTACTCATATCTTTCATTATGGTTGCCATTTTATTAGCAATTTCTCCCGAAACACCTGTGTCAATTTCATCAAATATAATTGTTGGCAAACTTGAGTATTGAGCTAAAATTGCCTTAACAGCAAGCATTATTCTTGATAATTCTCCACCTGAAGCTACCTTTTTTAATATTCCGAAATCAGAACCTTTATTTGCAGAAAACAAAAATTGCAATTCGTCTTTTCCGTTTGTAAAAAATTGATCTGTTTCTTTCAATTCGATATTAAAACGGACATTTGGCATTCCTAATTGTTCTAAAATAAATATTAATTTTTCAGATAAAACAGGAACTGCTTTTAGTCTATTTTTTCGAATAATGAGTGCTAATTTATCTAGTTCAGATGTTGATTCTAGAATTTTAGAAGTTAATTTTTTTATTTCAAATTCCAATTCGACTACTGAAACAACTTTGTTATCTAAATCATTTTGAATTTCTAATAGTTCTGCAATAGAATTTACTTGGTGTTTTTTTTGTAGATTATAAATATTCTGCAACTTTTGATTGACTAATTCTAGGTTTTCAGGATCGTTAACTAAATTTTCGATGTGCTGACTTAATTCACTTATTATATCATCAAATTCAATTGTCACACTATTAATTCTATCAAATAAAGATTGGTATTCTGGTGAAAAGGGAATTGTTTTCTGTAATGCAATTTTTAATTCTTTCAAATTTTTAAAAATACCAAACTGCTCATCATTGGCAATAGCTAAAGATTTATCTAGATTTTCCTTAATAAATTCAACATTATTAAGTTGTTCGTATACTTGCTCTAATTCCTCTTGCTCATTGGATTTTAACTTTGCCAATAACAATTCATCTAACAAGAATTTATTATAATCTTGTTCCTTTAATAGTGACTGTAATTTGGAATTTAATGTTGCAAGTTGAGATTTATCTTTCTTGAAAGAACTTAAGATTGCTGAATATTTATTAATATTCTCTTGATTATCTGCAACCGAATCAATTATTTGAAATTGGAAAAGTTCTTCCGAAAGTTCTTGAGTTTGATGTTGGGAATGAATATCAATTAGAAATATACTTAATTCCTGTAATTCCTGAAGATTTACTGGACTATCATTAATGAAAGCTCTAGATTTACCTGATGGTAAAATTTCTCTACGAATTATCGTTTCGTCTTCATAATCCAAATCATTGGATTCAAAAAAAGATTTAAGATCATAATTTGCGATTTGAAAATGAGCTTCAATTATACATTTCTCCTCTTTATTTTTTAGTGTAGTTAAATCAGCTCTTTTCCCTAAAACTAATCCTAAAGCTCCGAGCAAAATGGACTTTCCAGCTCCGGTTTCTCCAGTAATGATTGAAAAACCGTCAGAAAATTCAATTCCTAATTTATCAATTAAAGCAAAATTACTTATAGAAAGTGAAGCAAGCATTGAGATTAGTATTTATTAATTTTTAAAATATTAATACTTTATTTCCGACCATTTAGAAGAATTAATTGGGGATATCGTATTCAATTTCCCAATTAGTTCTTTACTATCTATTGATGGACCTGCAGAAAAAATGGAAACAATTTCATCAGATTTAGCATCGAAGAAAACTCTTGTAATAAAAGCATTTGGACGAGTTTCATTAATTTTTCCTAAAGTTGAAATCGCTTGATTTATCTTTAGTTTAGCCGATTTTAAATCGTAATGCATTAAGTCTAGACCTTCAAAATGATATTCATATAAGGCATCTCTAAATGAAATGAAAGTATTGGATAGCATGTCATTAATTAAAAAAAAACGATTTTGAGTTCCATCTGCTTGTCCCCAACCTTTATAACCTCCTGTAATTGCTAAATTTGCTACCTCTTGAGCTGTTTCAAGATATTTACTACCACCCTGTTTTGAAAAAGTATCAGCATCCATACCTATAATTACAAAACAATAAAAAGCAACAACAGAAACTAAATTTGATTCAAAGTTGGTTGGATTAAAGTTTAAATTTTCAAATTCATTGTACTTGAATGAAAAATCCTTGTCGTTAAAATTCAATATTGGTGAAGAATAGGTTGATCCAAAAATTGGTCGAGAAGATTGTACTTGAATTGTGGCAGTAAATTGATTAGAATCATATGCGGTAACCGAAATAAACATTGAACAATTTATTTTTTCTTCTTGTTTAAATGGCTGGCCAGTCCAGTCAGTTTTGTTAATGAAATCAGAAAGAGATTTCTCTAAAGTACTAAAAATTTGTTTGTTTGTAATTGTAACTTTATCAGCATTAACATTTACGGTGCAATTCAGTTGTTGCGCTTGAGCAATTCCAAAAACCAATAAAAATAGAAAATTATAAAATTTAAGCTTCATAATGAGCAATTATTTTAATTAAAATATCATTTGCAACCTCTTCTTTAGATTTTAATGCCATTGGAAATAGCTTTAAATTACTATCAATAAAAGTAACTTTATTTGTTGTTACACCAAAACCAGCACCTTTATCTTGTAAAGAATTTAAAACTATCAAATCTAAGTTTTTTTTCCGAACTTTTGACTTTGCGTTTTCAATTTCATTTTCAGTTTCCAAAGCAAAACCTATTAATAATTGTTTCTGTTTTATTGAACCTAAAGATTCTAATATGTCTTTTGTTTTTTCCAATTCAATAACAAACGATTCATCACACTTTTTTATTTTATTTTGAGATACATGTTTTGGCTTATAATCAGCTACTGCGGCAGCACCTATAAAAACATCAGAAGTATTGAAATATATATGACATTGATTATACATTTCTTCAGCTGAGTTAATTTTAATTACCTGAACAAATTCATGATTAATTGATAAATGTGTTGGTCCTGAAATCAATATTACGGAAGCTCCATAATTTGCAGCACATAAAGCCAAATCATAACCCATTTTACCTGAGGAATGATTTCCAATAAATCGAACTGGATCAATAGCTTCATAGGTTGGTCCTGCAGTAATTACAATTTTCTTACCAATAAGTGGTAATTTCGATTCTATTTTATTTTCAATGAATGCAACAATATTTTCAGGCTCAGCCATTCTCCCTTCTCCTGAAAGTCCGCTAGCTAATTCTCCCGATTCAGCAGGAATTATGATGTTACCATAAGATTTCAGTTTACTAAAACTCTCAATTGTTGATGGATGTTTGTACATATCCAAATCCATTGCGGGTGCAAAAAAAACTGGACATTTAGCAGATAAATAAGTTGCAATGAGTAAATTATCACAAAATCCATTTGCCATTTTAGACAAAGTATTTGCTGTAGCTGGAGCAATTATCATAAAATCAGCCCAAAGTCCAATTTCTACGTGATTGTTCCATTCTAAATTTTGATTTGGAATATCAACCTCAGAGTCTGAATTTTCTTCTTGTATGTAAAAGCTAGAAAAAACTGGTCTTTTAGAAAGTGTTGATAAAGTTAAGGGGGTTATAAAATCCTTTGAAGCAGGTGTCATTATCACTTGGACATGTGCACCTGATTTTATGAATAACCTAACTAATGAGGCAGTTTTATAAGCAGCAATTCCACCAGAAATTCCTAGTACTATTTTTTTACCGCTTAAAACTGACATTGTTTTTATTTATTAGTTTCTCTGTAGTAGATTTTATCATCCAACCACTCTTGAACTGCCAACGCGTGTGGTTTAGGCAATTTTTCGTAAAATTTTGAAACTTCAATTTGTTCTTTATTTTCGAATACTTCTTCTAAACTGTCATTATAAGTTGCAAACTCTTCTAACTTTTCCGTCAATTCTTTTTTGATTTCAGAGTTAATTTGATTCGCTCTTTTTGCCATAATAGTAATTGCTTCATACACATTACCCGTTGGTTCTTCAATCTTACTTTTATTGTAAGTAATTGTATTTACTGGAGCATTCGTCTTTTTTAAATCCATGACTTTCTAATTATTTTGAAAATTGTTTTAAATCTGTATTAATTCTTACCAACATATCATCGGCTTTTTGTTTAAATTCTGAACTCGAATTGAATTTTAATAAATTAGCATGCGCTGTTTTGGCTGCAATTAAGCGCTCTTCCATTTTTGCTGGCACACTATTTATTGCTAATTGATAAGCTGAATCCAATTTATAATATAATGCTTTTTCTTTATAAGGTGTTCCTGGATAATCTATAATGAAATTATCTAAAGCAATAATTGCAGATTTAAAATCTGAAATTTTATTATATCCGTAAGCATTTTCATAGGCTTTTTTCTCCATTTTTTCTCTTAAAACTTTAACAACTATATTGGCTTCCGCTAAATAAGATGAATTTGGAAAAGCATCAATAAATGATTGTAGTTTCTCAATAGCTTTATCAGTATCTGTCTGATCTAAGCTGTAAACTGGAGACAACATTGAATAACTTTTAGCACCTAAAAAAGATGCTTCTTCAATATTTTCACTTTTTGGATAGCCATCTGCAAAACTCTCAAACTGATAACCTGACAAATAATACTGCTTTGTTTTATAATAAGATTGTGAAAACATAAAAAACATTTTTTCAGCTTGTGGATTTCCTCTGAATGAAGGAGCCATTTGCTCAAAAAGTGTTATTGCTTTATAATATTTACCTTTTTCGTATTGTTTAGAAGCTTGATCAAATTTTACCGTAAGATCTTCAGATTTTATGGCTTTTTGATATTCACTACAAGATGAAAAACCTATAATTATTAAAACTATATAAATGTATTTATTCATTTCTTTATTGAGTTTCTGCAGTTTATATGGTGATATCATCATAAAAAACGAACTGCAAATTTAGTTATTTATTTAGCGACTACAAAATATTTTTTTATTTATAAATTATAATTAAATTTAACTTAATTAATTAATTTTTTTAACAAATAAATCGATTCTATTAGCTAAATCTTTACTGACATTTACAAGTGGTAGGCGTA
The DNA here is from genome assembly GCA_943324545.2 of Chitinophaga pinensis. GTDB lineage: Bacteria > Bacteroidota > Bacteroidia > Flavobacteriales > Flavobacteriaceae > Flavobacterium. Next base: position 6,643 of record CALPMA020000039.1, on the reverse strand, counting down.
CGCAATTATTAGAAATGCCTAATGATTTCAGCACTTCTTTAATACCACCAGGATTGCCTTGCTCAAAAATCATATCAATACTATCCGCTAATTGATAATGAAGTTTAAAGGCTTCATCAACTTTTTTGTTTAATCCTAAGCTAATTAATTCTGAGAATTGTTTTGGAAAACCTTGACCAATAACTGAAATAACGCCACTTCCACCAGATAAAACCATTGGTAAAGCAATCATATCGTCGCCTGAAATAACAAGAAAATCTTTTGGTTTGTCTTTTATTATAGTCATTGCCTGAACAAGATCACCTGCAGCTTCTTTAATTGCAACAATATTTTTGAAATCGTTTGCCAATCGAAGTACAGTAGAAGGCAACATATTACTACCTGTTCTTCCTGGAACATTATAAACAATAACAGGGACTGGAGAAGCATTTGCAATTGCTTTAAAATGTTGATAAATTCCCTCTTGGGTTGGTTTATTATAATAGGGTGAAACTGATAATATAGCTACAAAATTGGAAAAATCTCGGGTTTGCAATTCATCAACAATTTTGTGAGTATTATTACCTCCAACACCCAAAACAAGTGGCAAACGACCATTGTTTGCTGAGACTACCGTTTGGATTACCAGCTCTTTTTCTTCTTGCGATAATGTAGCATTTTCCGCAGTGGTTCCAAGAACTACAAGATAATTAATCCCATTATCAATTTGATAATTTACTATTCTATGTAATGCTTCAAAATCTACAGAATAATCTTCTTTAAATGGAGTTACAAGGGCTACTCCTGTTCCTATTAATGAATTCATATAATTTATTTTAATATTTATTTAATATTTTTAAGTACTTAAATAACTCATCTATAAATAGTTGATAATTACTTGGGTTTGTATTTATCATTAATTGATTGATTTTTTTATCCAAAGAGGTAAAACCAACTTTAAAATTTGCTTTTGATAAATAAGACAAATGAACTAATGGGGGAGTTTCAAAATCATGATAATTTATAAGTAAATCGTAATGGTAATTTAAAAATAATTCCGCTTTTGGGTTATCAATAGCACCCGACCAATTGATATCTTGATATGAAATAACATTTAACTTTGATACCTCTTTTTTATTTATTTTATCTTTAAAAATCAATACTTTAATTTGATCTTCTTCAATTCCATGTTTAAATAATTCGTAGACTAAATTTTCTATTTCTAAATTTAAGTTTCCATCATAAATAACACCAACACTTTTAATCAAGCCTTCTGTTTTACTTACATTTGCGTTTGTAAACAATTTGCTAGTCTTATTTTTTAATAAAAAATTCTTTATTATATTCAAAAACATAGTACTTTTACTTGATTACAAATTTAATTAAATTAGTTGCATTTCCGATGGTAAATCTAAAAAAGTATAATGTTGTTTTAAGTTATTTTGGTTTAATCTTAACATTTTTTCTCTTATTATCTTGTGCTGAACAAAAATATTATGTCACCAAAATTGAAGCCAAAGATTTTGGTATAACCGATAAATTCAATAGCAATGTAAAAATTGATTCCTTTATTAAACCCTATCGTGAACACATTGACGCCGATTTAAATACTCCTGTTTCATATGCTCCAGAAACATTAGATAAATCTGGAAAATACCAAACAGCCATCGGTAATCTTTTAGCAGACATCACTTTACAAAGAGGAAATGCTATTTTTAGTGCTAGAGAAAATAAACAACTTGATATCTGCTTATTAAATAATGGTGGAATTAGATCAATTATTTCAAAAGGAAATGTCACTTTAAAAACAGCCTTTGAGATTATGCCATTTGAAAATACCTCTATCGTTGTTGGATTAAAAGGGGAACAAATATTAGATATGCTAAACTATTTTATTGCAGAAAATAAACCCCATCCATTATCAGGTGTTCAATTTACAATTTCCAAAACTAATCAACCAATAAATATTTCAGTTCAAGGAAAACCTTTGGATTCTAATAAAATATATTACGTGATCACTTCAGATTATCTTTCCAATGGAGGTGATAAAATGGAATTCTTTAAAAAAGGAGTTGAAATTTATGATATTAATTATAAGTTGAGAAACATCTTAATAGATTATTTTAAAGAAACGAAGACTATAATATCGTCAAGAGACCAAAGAATAATTTTAGAATAATTTTAGTTGAAATACCTATCAAAAGACAATGAAAAGAAGAGAATTTATTCAGAAAACAGCTGCAACAACAGCATTAGCAGGGTTAGGATTATCATTTAGCAGTTTTAAATCCTCTGATAAAAAGCACTTAACGATTCTTCATACTAATGATGTTCACAGCTACATCGATCCTTTTCCCGCCGATCATCCAAGAAATGCAAATATGGGTGGAGTATCAAGAAGAGCTGCAATAATAGAAAATATTAGGCAAGAAAATCCAAATTTATTATTATTGGATGCAGGTGATATTTTTCAAGGAACTCCATATTTTAATTATTATGGTGGAGAACTTGAGTTAAAATTAATGAGCATGATGAAATATGACCTAGGAACCATGGGAAATCATGATTTTGACAATGGTATTGAAGGGTTTTACTCACAAATGCATCATGCTACTTTCGATTTTGTGACTTCAAACTATGACTTTAACAATACTGTTTTACAAGGAAATACAAAACAATACAAGATATTCGATAAAAACGGTATCAAAGTTGGTATTTTTGGTCTTGGAATTGAATTAACAGGACTTGTAGATCGCAAAAACTACAAAGAAACCAAGTATTTAAATCCTGTAGAAATTGCTCAAGATATGTCACGTATTTTAAAACACGAACAGAAATGTGACCTTGTTATTTGTCTTTCCCACTTGGGTTACAAATACAATGATGAAAAAGACAAAATATCTGATGTGAAATTAGCTGCTTTAACAAAAGATATCGATTTGATAATTGGCGGACATACCCACACTTTTCTAGTAAAACCAACTATTCTCAAAAATAGTGAAGGAAAAGAAGTAATTGTAAATCAAGCCGGATGCTACGGAATTAATATGGGAAGAATTGACTTTTACTTTGAAAATGACAAGTCTAAATCTCACAACGGAAGAAGTATTATCATCTAAATTATAGTTATTTCAACATTTCAATAAATTCATCTTCACTAATAATAGGGATCTTCAAAGAATTTGCTTTTTCAAGTTTTGCTGGTCCCATATTCTCTCCAGCTACTACATAATGGGTTTTAGCAGAAATTGAACTCCCCACTTTACCTCCATTATCCTCAATAGAATTTTTTAAATCATCCCGTGAGAATTTCTCGAATACTCCAGAAACAACAAATATTTTCCCTTCTAATTTATTTGTAGCATTAGGATTTATTTTTTCTATTATTTCAAATTGTACTCCATGAAGTTTCAATTCGGAAATAATAGCTTGATTTGAAGCGTTTTCGAAAAAATCAATCACACTTTGAGCTATTCTATCACCAATTTCATCTACTAAAACCAAATCCATAAATGAAGCTTTACTTAAAGCATCGATATTTTTATAATGTTTGGCCAAATTCTTAGCTACTGTTTCACCAACAAATCGAATTCCAAGTGCAAAAAGTACATTTTCAAAAGGAACATTTTTAGAATTAGAAACCCCATTAATCAAGTTTTCAGCCGATTTTTGAGCCATTCGTTCTAAGGGTAAAATTTGCTCAACGGTTAAATTATACAAATCGGCATAGTTATTTACCAATCCGTTATTAAATAACAAAGAAACTGTTTCTCCTCCTAAACCTTCAATATCCATAGCTTTCCTAGATATAAAATGTTGGATTCTTCCAATAATTTGTGGAGGACAACCATAAAAATTTGGACAATAATGATTTGCTTCACCCTCTAGTCGAACCAATTCCGTTTGACATTCCGGACAATGGGTAATGTATTTTGTAGGAGCTGTATTTAAAGGACGTTTACTATTATCTACGGCAATAATTTTAGGTATAATTTCTCCCCCTTTTTCAACAAATACTGCATCACCTATTCTAATGTCTAATTTTTCAATTTGGTCTGCATTATGCAAAGAAGCTCTTTTTACAATTGTTCCCGCCAATTGCACTGGCTCTAAATTTGCCACTGGCGTAATAGCTCCCGTTCTTCCTACTTGGTAGGAAATAGAATTTAAACAGGTTGAAACTTGTTCAGATTTGAATTTATAGGCCATTGCCCATCGAGGCGATTTAGCAGTATAGCCAAGTTCTTCTTGATGTTGGAATTGATTTACTTTAACAACCACTCCATCCGTTTCATAAGGTAATTTATGACGGTGCTCATCCCAAAAATCAATAAATTGAAAAACTTGGTTTAAGCTTTTTGCCAATCTGGTTTCGTTTGGCACTTTAAAACCCCAGGATCTTGCACTATCTAAACTTTCAATTTGAGAAGAAATCGGTAAATTTTGACCCATAATAAAATAAAGCAAGCAATCTAATGGACGTTTTGAGACTTCTGCACTGTCTTGTAATTTCAAGCTACCTGAAGCAGTGTTTCTTGGATTGGAATACGGAGTTTCTCCAATGTCAATTAACTCCTGATTCATTCTTTCAAATCCAGCAAATGGCAGTATTATTTCCCCACGAATGTCAAATTTATCTGGATAATTTCCTGTTAATTGTAAAGGAATTGATTTTATAGTTTTTATATTATTGGTCACATCGTCCCCTTGAAAACCATCACCACGAGTTACTGCACGTTTTAATTTTCCATTTTCATAGGTGATACTTATCGAAGCTCCATCATATTTAAGCTCACAAACATATTCCAAAGGTACATTGCCTAACACTTTTTGAATTCTATTTTCCCATTCAATTAGATCTTCTTTGGAATAGGAATTATCCAAAGAATACATTCTATAATCGTGGGCAACAGTTGTAAAGTTCTTAGTAATCGCTCCACCAACTCTTTGTGTTGGAGAATTTTCATCGAAAAAATCTGGATTTTTATTTTCTAAATCTTGAAGTTGTTTTAACTTAACATCAAATTGTAAGTCGGAAATCATAGGTTGATCCAACACATAGTAATTATAATTATGCTGGTTTAATTCTTCTCTTAAATTTTGAATTGTATTTTGAATATCCATTTAACGAAGTGACAAAGTTACCAAGGTTCAAAGTTACAAAGTTTAATTTATGAACCGAAGTTATTCTATAAATTTATGACTCAATTATGGAATTTATTTGTTTGAATAATTGTCCATCACTTAGGAAAGCACCTTGTTGAATTAAACCGAAAAGAGACTGGTTTCTATCTTCAGTGAAATCTTTTTTACCAATTTTCATTTCGATAGTTTCGGTAAATAGATTATCGCCCAACCAAAGTAAACCTTCTTTAGTCAAAAAATTGACTTCTGGAACTAAAGATTTTAATACAATTGACTTCACATGAGTGTCTAAACATTGGAAAAGAAAAATGTGGTTTTTTGAAAAATGCTCTAAATATTCTGTTTTTAAAAGTACTCCTTCCCATACTAAATCAGAGAAAACATCCAATTCTTGATCAGCTACTTCAGGTTTTTCAATTTTTATTTGATCCCATTCCGCTTTATCGATAGCTTGGGTTGCAAGAAAGTTGCTAAATTCAGCATGCATTTCTTCAAATTGTTCTTTGGTAAGTCTAGCGTATTTCATTTAGGCTGGATTTATATGCTTCTCCTATTCGAGATTGCTCGGTTTAGTATTTTTTTTATATGATAAAGTTTATAAATTAATTCAAGAATCTGTAACTAATTCAGATGAAATAAAAAAATCCCGACTTTCATCGGGATTTATTGATATAAATTTAGAAATTATGCTTTTTCAGCAATGATTTCATAAGATAATTCAACAATTACATCTCTGTGTAAACGAACAGAAGCAGAATATTTTCCAACTCTTTTAACGATTCCACTAGTGATGAATTTTCTGTCAATTTCTTGACCACCTTTTGCTAAAGCTTCCGCGATATCAATATTGGTAATAGAACCAAATAATTTTTCACCACCTGCTTTTGCATAGATTTTAATTTCGATAGCTTTTAAAGCTTCAGCTAATGCTTGAGCGTCGCTTACAACTTTAGCTTCTTTGTGAGCTCTTTGCTTTAAGTTTTCAGCCAATACTTTCTTTGCAGAAGCAGTTGCTAAATGCGCATAACCTTGTGGAATTAAAAAGTTACGACCGTAACCATTTTTTACAGTTACCACATCATCTTTAAATCCTAAGTTTTGAACGTCTTTTTTTAATATAAGTTCCATGTTGTTGTCCTTTGTTATTAGAAGTTAGTCCCGCCGAAGCGAAACAACAACTGTTAATTTTTAATTATTTTAATAAATCCGCCACATATGGCATTAAAGCTAAGTGACGCGCTCTTTTAACAGCTACTGACACTTTTCTTTGGTATTTTAATGAAGTTCCTGTTAAACGACGAGGAAGAATTTTTCCTTGCTCATTAACGAATTTCAATAAGAAATCAGCATCTTTATAATCAATATATTTGATACCCGATTTTTTGAAACGACAATATTTTTTTAATTTGTTTGTTTCTATGTTCAAAGGCGTAAGATATCTGATATCTCCGTCTTTTTTTCCTGAAGCCGATTGTTGTAATGTTGACATAATGATTACGCTTTAGATGATTTTAATTTA
>CALPMA020000038.1 GCA_943324545.2 Chitinophaga pinensis | reverse complement strand
TTTTAAAAAAAATGTTGAATCTTAAAGAGTTACTTCAAAATTCAACATTTATTTGGATAAGTTGTTTAATTATATTCTTGCTGGTTCCACCCATTTAAAAATTTGAGATTCTTGAGGGATCACTAATCTTTCAGAAATTTTAGCCATTCTAGAAGGAAGTTTCATCAAATAGTCACGTGCCTTTTCGGCATCATCTGTTAAATTTGAAATTTTGTCAATTTCCCATTTATCAATTAATTTTTGCATTATATCCACATAATCGTTAGCGGTATAAACGCCAATTCTTTGTGCTGAATCAGAAAAATGTTCGAAAGCGGAGCTTATTTTCTCTCCAGATTCTCTTAAAAATTGCGCTGGCATAACAATTTTTTGTTTCATCATGTATTGAAAAGCAAGCATCATTTCACTTGGATCCACTTGGAAAATACGATTTACAAATTCGCTGTAAGCATGGTGGTGACGCATTTCATCGCCAGCAATCATTTTGCAAATTTTAGATAATTTATTGTCGCCATAAGATTTTGCCAATTGTGCCACTCGGTTATGAGAAACATAGGTTGCCAATTCTTGAAAACTCGTGTAAACAAAGTTTTTATAAGGGTCTCTTCCGGTTCCAATATCAAAGCCATCATTAATTAAATGTTGAGTTGTCATTTCAACTTCACGCATATTCACTCGGCCCGATAAATAAAGGTATTTATTTAGTAAATCTCCGTGACGATTTTCTTCTCCAGTCCATTGGCGAATCCATTTTGACCAACCATTTGCTTCAACTTGATCAACTCCTTCTACGTCCATTAACCATGATTCATAGGTTGGTAGCGCTTCTTCGGTTATGGTGTCACCTACTAAAGTAACCCAAAAATCGTAAGGTAAATCTTTAGCGATTTCCCTTAATTCTTTAACTTCTTCAAAGAAATTTTCACTTTGTGAGTTTGGTAAAAAATCGGTGGGCTGCCAAATAGTTTCAACAGGAATAAGATAATTGTCTACAAAAGTGTCTACATTTTTTTCAAGAAATTGCATCACTTCGAGACGCATGTTTGATATTGACATATTTTTTTATTTTAGAGGTATAGCCTAATATTTAGAACTATAAATCAATTTATTTAAGTAATTATGCTTTTAGTTATTAGGTCTTCTGTTATATTAGTTAATTCATCGCTATTAGAATTTTTAACAGAAATTGCTTCGTGAATAGTAAACTTTATTCTAATCCCGAGGCCGAAGGGCAAAAAGCCAAATTTAAAAAATTTCCATGAATTATTGATAGTAATTGGCACAACAAATGCTGAAGGCGCGTATTTACAAAGAATTTTTAATCCACTTTTGGCAAATTCTTTAGGTTTTCCTGTTCTTGTTCTTGTGCCTTCAGGAAAAATTACCGCAGATCGATTTGTTTTTTCAATATATTCTGATAAATTTTTAATTTCTATAATTGCTTGTTTTGGATCATTTCTATCAATTAAAACAGATCCGCCATGATTTAAATTATAAGATATACTTGGAATTCCTTTACCTAACTCTTTTTTACTTACAAATTTTGGGTGAAACCTTCTCAAAAACCAAATGATCCCTATAATATCATACATGCTCTGGTGATTAGCAACAAAAATGATCGGAACTCCTTTAGGAATTAGCTCACGATTCTCAATTTTGAATGTTATTCCTAATAAATGTGCGATTCTTAGTAATATAAAATTGAGGTAATCCACACTTTTTTTATGAGCTTGGTATCCAAATAAATTATAGCAGACCCACTGAATAGGATGAAAAACAACTATGGTTAGCAAAAACAGTAGTAGGCTAATTATAGAAATTGGATAGGATATTATTTTTTCCATAGCTTTATTATTGCGGTCAAAAGTACAAAATTAAAATTATGAAGTTGTTTTTTGAGATTCTAAATTCTTTATTAATTCATCTCTTGCATCTTAAAAAAAAAGCACTATTTTTACTAAAAATAAGTGAAACTAAATGATAGAAAAGATGAGTTCAGAAAAAGAAGCCAAATTAAAAGCCCTCCAACTTACATTAGACAAATTAGACAAGACTTATGGTAAGGGAACCGTAATGAAAATGGGCGACAAAGCCGTAGAAGAAGTTGAAACAATTTCGTCAGGATCACTAGGATTGGATTTAGCTTTAGGTGTAAATGGATACCCAAGAGGTAGAGTAATTGAAATATATGGTCCAGAATCTTCAGGAAAAACAACCTTAACTTTACATGCGATTGCCGAAGCTCAAAAAGCCGGAGGTATTGCAGCATTTATAGATGCAGAACATGCTTTTGATAGAACTTATGCTGAAAAATTAGGAGTTGATATTGAGAATTTAATTATTTCTCAACCTGACAATGGAGAACAAGCATTAGAAATTGCTGAGAATTTAATTCGTTCAGGCGCTATCGATATTGTTGTAATTGACTCTGTTGCAGCCTTAACTCCAAAAAGTGAAATTGAAGGCGAAATGGGAGATTCAAAAATGGGATTACACGCTCGATTAATGTCTCAAGCATTAAGAAAATTAACTGGAACAATCAGTAAAACAAATTGCACCGTTTTTTTTATCAATCAGTTGAGAGAAAAAATTGGAGTTATGTTTGGAAGTCCTGAAACAACAACCGGTGGAAATGCATTGAAATTTTATGCTTCTGTAAGGTTAGACATTCGTCGTTCTACACAAATTAAAGACGGGGACAATGTAATTGGAAACAGAACGAAAGTGAAAGTAGTGAAAAACAAAGTGGCTCCACCATTTAAAGTGGCAGAATTTGATATTATGTACGGTGAAGGTGTTTCTAAATCAGGAGAAATTCTAGATTTAGCGGTGGAATTTGAAATAATAAAAAAATCAGGTTCTTGGTTTAGCTACGGTGAAACTAAATTAGGTCAAGGGCGTGATGCTGTTAAAGCACTAATTAAGGACAATCCAGAAATGGCCGATGAATTAGAACATAAAATTAAAGAACACATTAAAGAAGTCAATGCTTAAATTAAAAATGCTCATGAAAATGAGCATTTTTTTTATCTGTTAAATTCTAGAAGTTGCTTGTGAATAATATTCCAAGATTTTGTTTTCAATTCTCGAATATCGGTTTTGTTTTCAATTGTCATTCCATTTGTATTTAAAAAAGGGTGAATTTTTGCTCTCATAACTCCCATGCTTCCACTAAAAAAGGTATAAGACATTCTAATTTTATTGTCTGGAAAAGTTATTGGAACTATTGGTATTTGATGTTCTATTGCTAAACGGAATGCACCATCTTTAAAATCGGCTAATACAATAGATTCATCAGACGGAACTCCACCTTCAGGGAAAATACAAATACTTAATCCTTGTTTTAATCTTTTTTGAGCAAGTTCAAATACTTCCATTCGGCTTCTAGAATTACTTCTATCTACTAAAATACAACTGCGTTTATAGAAAAAACCAAAAAGAGGAATCTTGGCTAATTCAATTTTTCCAACAAATACAAAAGGTTGATCGGAAACTGCAAGCATCAACATGATATCGGTCATCGAAGTGTGATTGGCAATTAGCATATAACTTTTATTTGCCTCAAATTTTTGTTTGCGTTCAATTTTATAATAAAAACCAGTTCCAAAAAGTGCTGATTTTGCCCAAATTCTTGCTAAAACAAAGAAATAGGGATACCACTTTTCTTTAAGTAGAAAAACAAACATAATTGGGCCCATTATTACTAAAGGCACACCTAACATAATGTGAAACCAAATTCGCCAAAGCAACCAAAATGTATTTTTTATTAATTTCATAATGTCAAAAATACATATTTCTCTGTTATTTTTGATACAAAGGTTTAACTTTGCGACAAATAAGAAAGTAATGTCAAAGATTTTAACAGGTATTCAAAGTACAGGAACACCGCATTTAGGAAATTTGTTAGGGGCAATTATTCCAGCAATTGAGCTGTCTAATAAACCAGAAAACGAATCGTTTCTTTTTATTGCCGATTTACATTCAATTACTCAAATTAAAGATGGCGAAACTTTAAGAGCCAACACTTATAGTACGGCAGCAGCTTGGTTGGCATTTGGTTTAAACGTAAATAAGGTAATTTTCTATCGGCAATCTGACGTTCCTCAAACTGCAGAATTAGCATGGTATTTAAGCTGTTTTTTCCCCTACCAAAGATTGACGTTAGCCCATTCATTTAAAGACAAATCAGATCGATTAGAAGACGTAAATGCAGGATTATTTTCTTATCCAATGTTGATGGCAGCTGACATTTTGTTATATGATGCACAATTTGTTCCTGTGGGAAAAGATCAATTACAGCATATTGAAATTACACGTGATGTAGCGGCTCGTTTTAACCATCAAATGGGAGAAACATTTGTATTGCCAGTTTCTTATATTCAAGAAGACACCAAATATGTTCCAGGAACAAATGGTGGAAAAATGAGTAAATCTGCCAATAATATTATTAATATTTTTTTAGACGATAAATCTTTACGCAAACAAATTATGTCAATTGAGAGTGATAGCACTCCGCTAGAAGATCAAAAAAATATAGAAACTTGCAACATTTTTGCCATTTATAAATTATTAGCTTCGGATTCTCAAATTCAGAAAATGAAAGTTAATTATGCTAATGTAAATGCTGATTATGGTTACGGTCACGCCAAACAAGAATTGTTTGAATTAATAATTGACAAATTCAAATCCGAACGCGAGAAGTACAATTATTACATGAATAATCTTCAAGAAATAGATCAAGAATTATTTCGAGGTGCTGAAAAAGCCGCTAAAATTGCCAATGGTGTTTTAAAACGAGTTCGCCAAAAACTAGGATTTATTTTTTAAATAGCTTCAAATAGTTTGCCCGGCAAAGGCCTAACCACGCCTTTTAATTCCATATTTAATAATATTCCTGATATTTTGTAGATTGGTAAATCACATTCTAATGCTATAATATCCAGGATTTCTTTACCGGATTTTAATAGGTAATCGTAAATTTTTTGTTCTTCAATTTCTAAGGTTATAAACAACTTTTTTTGTACGGATTGGTTGGTTTGCTTTATATCCCAATTTAATATATAAACTAAATCAGCAGCACAAGTAAGCAAATTTGCTTTTTGAGTTTTAATCAAATTATTGCATCCTAAACTTAATTTATCTGAAGTTCTTCCAGGAACTGCAAAAACATCTCGATTGTAATCGTTGGCTAAATTGGCAGTTATTAATGAACCCCCTTTTATTGCAGATTCTATTACAATTGTGGCTTCAGATATTCCTGCTACAATCCTATTTCTTTTTACAAAATTCTCCTTTTCAGGATTGGTACCGCTCCAAAATTCTGTTATAAATCCGCCGTTTTGTTCCATTTTTGAAACGTATTTTTTATGCGAACTGGGATAAATTTGATCTAATCCGTGAGCAACAATTCCAATGGTTTGTAAGTCGTTTTCTATTGCCGCTTGGTGCGCAATAATATCAACACCATAAGCAAAACCACTAACTATTATTGGATTTAATGGAGCCAATTCGGCGATTAAAGATTTACAAAAATCAGATCCATAGGAAGTAATTTTTCTAGTCCCAACGATGCTAATTATTTTTCTATTAGTAAAGTCAATATTGCCTGAGGAGAACAGTAATATTGGTCCGTCAATGCAATGTTTAAGTCTTTCAGGATAGTTATTGTCTTGGAAACTCGAAACGTTTATTTCGTTATTTTCGATGTATTTTAATTCAGCTTCAGCTTTAGCAAATATTGATTTATTTTTTAATTTTGAGATTAATACCGACCCAATTCCATTAATTGATGCCAGTTGGGATGATTTGGTATTGAAAATTGTAGCGGCATCACCGCAATGGGCAAGTAGTTTTTTAGCTACAATATCGCCTACACCTTCTACTTTTTGTAACGCTAACAGATAGTATAATTCAGTCTCATTCATGGCGTGTAATTTATTTAGTAATATAAGATATTTATTTAAATTTGTTAATAAATTTTCCAAATAAAATTTTGATAATTATTTTGAATGTATAACTTTGTTATTATGAATTTAGAACACTACATCTCTCAATTATTATATCGGTATCAATGTGTAACGATTCCTGGTTTTGGGGCTTTCTTAACGGAAATTCAATCAGCCCAATGGCACGATGCTAGCAATGGATTTTATCCCCCTAAGAAATTAATTTCTTTCAATTCGGTTTTAAAAAATAACGATGGATTGTTGGCTAATCACGTTTCTCAAAATGAGAAAATCTCCTATGAATCAGCTGTAGTGTCTATTGAAAATGAAATTACCAAGTGGAAGAATGAATTACAATCTAATAATAAAATTACTTTTAAAAGCATTGGAGAATTCAATTTGAATTCTGAAAAAAATATCGTTTTCACACCTTACGAGCAATTTAATTATTTAGCAAGTTCATTTGGGTTAACTTCATTAATAGCTCCTTCAATTAAGAGAGAAGTTATTGGACATGTATTTAATAATGTAAAAGAAGAAGAGGTAATTCAAATGGTTTCTGATAGAAATGTTGGAAGAACGTATTTAAAATATGCAGCAATAATTGTAACATCTCTAACTTGTTCAGGTATAATGGGACTTAAATTATACCAAGATAAAGTTGCTTCAGACACCCTAATTGTTCAAACAGAAGTTCAACAATTAGTTCAAAATACAATACAAGAAGCTACATTTGTTATTAGCAATCCACTTCCTTCAGTAACGTTATCAGTAAAAGAGGAAAACATGCCCTATCATATTGTAGCGGGTGCTTTTAGACTTGAAAAAAATGCTGAAAAAGTATATAAAAGACTTACTAGAAGAGGGTTTAAAGCAAAAAGACTAGCTCCAAATTCTAATGGATTATTTCCGGTACTTTATGGAAGTTTCCCAACCCTTGAGGAAGCTGAAAAAATGAAATTAGACATTCAAAAATCAGAAAATCCAAATGCTTGGATCTTGATTGAAGAATTTTAAATAACAAATCCCGATAATTTCGGGATTTTTTTTGCATTGTAAGTAGTACCTTTGAAAAAAATATAAAATGCACCCAAAACATCCCTCAGAATCTTTAACGGTATTAACCGATTTGGTATTGCCAAGTGAAACCAATCCTCTAAATAATCTTTTTGGGGGAGAATTATTAGCGCGAATGGATAGAGCCGCAAGCATTTCTGCTAGAAGACATTCAAGAAGAGTAGCAGTTACGGCATCTGTAAATCATGTTGCTTTTAATAGAGCAATCCCTTTAGGGAGTGTAGTTACTGTCGAGGCTAAAGTTTCCAGAAGTTTTAAAAGTTCCATGGAAATCTATATTGATGTTTGGATTGAAGATCGAGAAACAGGAAGCAGGAGCAAAGCCAATGAAGCGATTTATACTTTTGTGGCGGTAGATGATTCTGGCCGACCTGTTGAAGTACCCGGAATAATTCCTGAAACTGAATTAGAAAAAGCGAGATTTGATGCTGCTTTACGAAGAAAACAATTGAGTTTGGTTCTAGCTGGAAAGATGAAACCAAATGAGGCAACCGAATTAAAAGCACTTTTTGATTAATAAAAAAGGGAGTCAATTTTGACTCCCTTTTTTTACATATTATACAACCAACTTCCCGGATTAAAATAGGTAGTATTTTGAGAAATAGTGAATTTCAAAATTGTTTTTCCAGAGTCGCCGCTTGTTCTAATTCGTCCTATATTTTGTTTGATAGAAACTTTATCTCCTTTACTAACTGATACTGAAGTTAGATTTTGATACACTGTGAAGAAATCTCCATGTTGAATCATAACTGCTGTATTTACTGGTGAAAACACCATAATACTGGTTACCACACCGCCAAATACTGCTCTAGCATTGGCTCCTTTTTCAGTTTCAATATCTACACCGCTATTTTTAATTATTAAAGATTTAAATTCTGGGTGTGAATGTTCGCCATAAGCAGAATAAATCGATCCCTTTTCAACCGGCCATGGCAATCGTCCTTTATTGGCTTTAAAGTTATCAGCGATGATTTTCCCCTCAGCAGTTAAAACAATTTTAGATGACGATTCAATTGCTTTTGTTTCAGCAACTACTGCTTCTTTAGTTGGAATTTTGGTATTATTAGGAGCTGCTTTTCTGCTAGCTTCTACCGCTTTTCTATTGGCTTCAGCTGCTTTTCTATTGGCTTCAGCAATAGCTTCACGAATTAATCGATCTATTTTTTGATCTATAGCGCGAGTTTCTTGTTGCTTTTTCTTGATTTCAGCCATGTACTTTTTCTTATCTTTTTTGATAGAATTAGCTAAAGCTTCTTGTTCTTGTCTTTCCTTTTGAAGTTCTAAACGTTCTTTTTCGTTTTCTTCAATTAATTTTTGTTTTGCTGTTTTTTGAACCACAATCTTTTCATTATAATCAGTAAGTTCGGATGTTTTATCTTTAATTTCTACTCCTTGTGTCTTTCTATAGCTCGCATATTGTTTCATGTATTGCACTCTTTTATAGGCTTGAAGAAAATTTTCCGAAGATAATAAAAACATAGCGCGACTTTGTTCTGACCTACTTTTATAGGATTTTACAATCATTGCGGCATAATCTTTTTTTAAGATTTCTAATTCTTTTTTTAATCGATTAATTTGTAACTGATTCAAATACATGTCATTACTCAACAATTTTGTTTGTTTTTCAGTTGTATTAATTAATTTTTCTTTCAGCTTTATTTTATTCGATTGAATTACAATTAGCGTGGTAACTGATTTTTCTTTTTTCTTAGTAGCTTGCAATAATTCTTCGGTTTCACGAATCTCTTTTTGGATCTGCGCCTTACGTTCTTCCAATTTTTTTTGTTGGTCTTCCGGTTGCGCCCATAGAGAACAAGAAATGAAGAAAATTAAAATACTATAAATAAATTTTGACATATTGAAGCTTATTTTTTGCAAATTTAATTAATAAAAATTCTTTCATACGAATTTGGAACAGAATATGGAAAAGAAAGTTCTTCGTTGAATGAAATTGAATTATAATTTATATTTATTGTTGTTTTCTCTGATTTTTGATTCGCCTCAATTGCAATTCCTGTTGGCAAATTATATTCTTCAGCCGATTTACGTGCCGGATAAATTACTCTTAACATTCTTTCTAATCCTGGCTGGGAAATTTCTTCCTTATTAATTAAGTAATTATTACTTGATAAATAGAACGTTTTTCTATAATCTGAATTTGAGACTGATTCCAATTTATAGCTATTGTCCTCTAGAGTGAAATGGTATTTTTCTATTTTCAAATTATCTAAAGCTTCGCCTAAAAGTAAGTTTTGAACTTTTTGAAAGTCCAATTCAGTTCCTAATAGTTTGCTTAATGCTGAATAATTTCCATCAAAATAACTACTATTTATTTTTTCATAATATTGTACCTTTTCAGGAGTTATTAATGCTTTAGCCATTGTAATACCTAATATTCGAATACTTACCAAAATAATTTCGTCTTTCTTAATTTTGATTTCAGCTGTTACATTCTGAGATTGGTTTGGATCTCTATAACTCACACTGGATTTGATATACAATGTGTTGAAATTCAATTTTTTTTTATAATGGTTTTCAATTATTTTATTAACTGTTAGTCTATCATTGTCCACTTTTTCAACGATTACTGCTTTTTTTGCTGAGCAGGAAAAAAGAAAACAAAACGACAGTAAAGCTATGTATTTTTTCATTTTTTTTTGTTTATTAATGCACTTTCTGCTTTTGAAAAATAATATTCTTTTTTCTTCAAATCTCCTAATCCACTATACGCTTCTCCCAGTTGAATGTAAAAATTGAGCTCTAATTGAGGATTATCAATTACAAAATCTAAACCTGATTCAAGAACGTCTTTTGCTTTTTTATAAATCCCCTTTTGATTCAATGCTAACCCTAAATAATAATAAAATTGAGGTTGAGTTGGATAAATTTGTATAAATGTTTCCGCTTGCTTTTCTATAACGTGAAAAGAATTGTTTTCAGTATAGCACTCAAACAAAAGTAATGCAGTTTCTAAATCTTCAGAATTTTTATTCAATTGAATCTCATAAAATCGAATTGCTCTATCCCAGTTTTTCTTGCCATGATAAAATTTACCTAGTTCTTTAGCAACTTCAACAGATTTATCAGTATCAAAATAAGAAACGGCTTTTTCTAAATCGGCATCATATTGTGGTTTATCTTTAATAAAAAGCAGAAATTCATTTAGCATTCTGTGTTTTATTTTTTGATCTATTTTTAAACTTCCCAAAACAAAATTCATTGCTTTTACCGCATTTTCACCATCGTTATTTTTTAAATGAAATTTAAACAAACTTACTTTAGCCCAATCTGAATTTGGAATTTCCAATTCTAATTTCTTTGCAATTTCTTGAGCCATTTCCTCTTGATTTTCTTTATTGTATAAAAAAATCAAAGCCACATAATTTGATTCTTCTTTTGGATTTTTCTTTATTTGATTTAATAAATTAATACGTTCAGAGCTATTGTATTTTGGATCTTCTAAAATCTGAGCTTTATAAATGTTTCGCATTTCTAATTTTCCAACTTGATCATTTAATTCGTTTATTAGCTCTAATGCATTATCAAATTGGTTTGTATTCATGTATAGAGAAACTAATTCTTCTTTGTACTCTTTTTTGAATTCTATTAACTTTAAAACAATTGGAATTGCTTTTTCAAATTCTTTAGTTTCATAACAAACATCATACATTCCAGCCCAAAACCAGCGATTACTCGGATCTGATTTTGTTGCTTTTTCAAATGACTCGTAAGCTTTTTTGTACTCTTTTTCTTCTAAATAGTTTTTTCCTAATTCAAAATAAATGGTTGCGTTATTAGGTTGAATTTTTAAACATTTTTCTAATTCGATAATCGCTTTATCATAATTTTCAATTCCTTTTTGTTTTAATGCCTCATAGAACGAATCTTCAAAATCATCTTTTTCCAGAGCTACTTCCTCTGGCGAATTTTGAGCCCAAATCGATGCCGAATTGCATTGCAATACTGTGAAAAAGAATATAAAAAATAGTTGTTTCATTTATTCTAAAACGGAGTAATCACCAATACTAATACTCGTAAAATTACCATCAAAACTTGCAAAACTTCCGATCATTGCATTGTCCAAAACGGCATTTTTTATAGTAGATTGATTTTGAATTAAGCTATTTTTTATGGTTGTATTCTGTACCGTACAACCGTTACCTAAAGAAACATTTGGTCCCACAGTTGCATTTACTAGCGTTACGTTTTCACCAATAAAACAAGGCTGAATGATGGTGCTGTTATCACAAATAACAGAAGAATCAACTAGGTTTTCACCGTCGGCATAAAGGAAATTAAGTAATCTAGAATTGGTTTCTACTGTCACATTTTTGTTTCCACAATCCATCCATTCATCTACTTTTCCAGGGACAAATTTTAATCCTTTCACCTTCATATTTTCAAGTGCGTCTGTTAATTGATATTCTCCTCCTTTCACCACATTATTATCCAATAAATATTGTAATTCAGCACGTAAAGTTTCCCCTGATTTAAAATAGTAAATTCCGATTATTGCAAGGTCTGAAACAAACTCTTTTGGTTTTTCTATGAAGTCAACAATTTGATTATTTTCATTTAATTGAACTACTCCAAAAGCACTTGGATCTTCCACTTGTTTTACCCAAATTACGCTATCGGCTGATGTATCAAGTGAAAAGTCTGCTCTAAAAAGGGTGTCGGCATAGGCAACTACAATTGGCCCTTTCATTGATTCTTTAGCACACATTATTGCGTGAGCTGTTCCTAATGCTTCGTTTTGGTAGCAAATGGTTCCTTTTGCGCCTAATTTTTTGGCAATTGCAATAAGTTCAACTTCGACTTGTTTTCCGAAATCTTTATGAATAATGAAGGCTATTTCTTCAATTTCTTGATTAATTACTGATGCGATATCTTCCACTAATCGATGAACTATTGGTTTACCAGCAATGGGAATCAAAGGTTTTGGTACGGTCAAAGTATGTGGTCTTAATCGGGAGCCTCGGCCCGCCATTGGTACTATTATTTTCATATTTTGTCTTTACTAGGAACGAAGAAATCTCGTTCCGATTATTATTTTTACTTTACTCCTGTGCTTCCAAATCCACCTTCGCCTCTTGCCGTTTCTGACAATTCTTTAACTTCGATCCATTGGGCACGTTCGTGTTTTGCGATGATTAATTGTGCGACTCTTTCTCCATTTTCGATAACGAAAGGTTCGTTTGATAAATTAACCAAAATCACCCCAATTTCTCCACGGTAATCAGCATCTACAGTTCCTGGTGAATTCAGAACCGTAATTCCTTTTTTAGCCGCCAATCCGCTTCTAGGGCGCACTTGCGCTTCAAAACCAATTGGCAATTCTATGAAAAGTCCCGTTTTTACAATGGTTCTTTCCAAAGGATTTAGAGTTATAGATTCGGTTAAATTAGCACGTAAATCCATTCCAGCTGATGCGAAGGTTTCGTAGATTGGTAATTCGTGTTGTGATTTATTAATGATGTTTATTTTCATTTTATAACCAAAATTGTGTTTTATTATCTAAGTTTTTTAGCCCCGATAGTAGTGACATCCCACGCTTCTTTGCGTGGATATAGCGGATAGCGGGAATTAGCTTCTAATTATTATTACGTTTTAAAATTTTGTTTAAAGTTTCTTTTTCGTTGTGATATATAAAATACATAAATACTAGCAATAAAGGGACTCCGACGAAATAATTTTCGCGGAAATAATAGAAGGAAATAACGGAAAACAGGATTGACAATCCCATGTAACCACTAATTGTTTTAAAGTCGTATGGAATTGGATAATATCGATTTCCAAGTACATATGAAATAATCATCATGCTTCCATAGGCAGTAATGGTAGCTATTGCCGACCCATAGTAACCTATGATTGGAATTAATGTAAAATTTAAAATTAACGTAACTGCTGCTCCAAAAATTGAAATATAGGCACCGATGTAAGTTTTATCAATTAGCTTGTACCAAACCGATAAATTGGTGTAAATTCCAAGGAAAAAATTTGCTAGAATAATCAGAGGAACGACTTTCATGGCCTCCCAATAAGAGGAATCACGAAGCATTATGTATTTTAAAATATCGGCAAAAACAATTACAGAAAGCAATATAAACGATCCGAAAATGACGAAATATTTGGTAATTGTAGCATAGGTTTTAGTGGCGTTTTCATTTTTAGAATGACTGAAAAAGAAGGGCTCAATTCCTAAAGTATAGGCGGTTCGGAACAAAACCATAAATAAACCCAATTTATAACATGCGGAATACACACCAACTTCAGCTTCGGCAATATTGGCTGGAAGTAGTTTTCCTAATAGAATTTTGTCGAATTGTTCATTAATTGCAAATGCTATTCCGGCCACCATAATTGGTAATCCGTAGCGCATCATTCGTTTCCAAAGTTCAAAATCGAATTCCCAATTAACGTGAAAATAGTTGGGCGATAAGGCAATAAATGTAAGGAAGCTAGCGATGGTAAGAGATACAAAAATATAGCCCACTTCAAAATTTTCTGTGTACAAAGAACCTAGAAAACTATCAGGATTTGCTTGAGCGATTTTTGGCAAATAAATAAGGAAGAAAATGTTTAAAGACAAGTTGACAACTACATTTCCTATTTTAACGATGGCATAAACCGTAGGTCTTTGGTAAGCGCGAAGCTTGGAAAACGGCACAATTACGAGTGCGTCTAAAACGAGGATCCAAATGGTATAAATGATATATTGCACGTCGATTCCGGACCAATCGGCCAGGTGATTTTTCATTAATAACGCGGAACAAAGGAATAATAATGTGGACCAAAATATAGAAACCGTGGTCGTTTCAATTACTGCTTTTTTATTGTCTTCAGTATTATAAAATCTAAAAAATGCAGTTTCCATTCCGTAGGCCAAAATCACGTTAAAGAATATCATCCAAGCAAACACGATGGTCACTTTTCCATAGGCTGCTTTAGGAAGCAAATCGGTATATAGTGGGACTAATAAAAAACTGAACATTCTAGGCAAAACTGTTGCCATCCCATAAATTGCAGTTTGTTTGAAAAGATTTTTATATAAACTCAAAATTGCTGATTGTGATTTGTAATAACAAAAATAAGTAATTTTTGGCACATTTTCTAGGGAAATTCTATTGGCGTAATTTCTTTTATTTGTGTGCATTTATACCAGTATTTTATATTGTCTCTAAGAAATTCAATAACTGCTTCATTGATTTTTAAATTAAATTCTTTTGAAGCAATTAGTGAGGTTTTATGTTCTTGATAAATCACATTATAGTGAAAATTAGCTTTAAAATTAGTTTTGTTTACTTGAATTAATTCGGTTTCTAGATTTTTGTAATAAATTTTTTTGAGTTGGATATTTTTATTAAGTGGATTTACTAACTCTATAGCAAATGCAGTTCCGCTTCCACTTTCCATTCTTCCACCGGTCCAATTTTCTAAGGTAATTGTTTTTATTTCTTGCGGCGGTGAACCATAAATGGTTTCTTTTGATACGTTACATGAAAATAAATTCAAAATAATAACAAGGAAGAGAATGGGTGCTATTTTTTTCATTTTCAAATAGATTAGGGGGCTGGGTTTGGAAAAACATTATGAATTTTTTCTATTTCTGCCAATACATTCTCATCTAAAGTAACCTTAATTGTATTGATGTTTTCTTTTAATTGTTCCAATGAAGTTGCACCAATAATTGTACTTGACAAAAAGGGTTGTTGGTTGACAAATGCCAATGACAATTCAGTTAAAGTAAGTCCAAAATCGTTCGCAATTTCGTTATATCTTCTAGATGCTTCTCGAGTATTTTCACTGTTGTAACGAGCAAATTGTGGAAACAAATTTATTCTTGCATTTGGTGGGTTAGCACCATTTAGAAACTTACCGGATAATACTCCAAACGCCAATGGGGAATAGGCAAGCAGCCCAACATTTTCTCGATGGCAAACTTCAGAAAGCCCCACTTCAAAACTTCTATTTACTAATGAATACGGATTTTGAATGGTTGCCATTCTGGGTAAATTATGTTTTTTGCTTTCATCAAGAAAACGCATTAATCCCCATGGAGTTTCGTTTGAAACCCCGATATTTCTAATTTTTCCTTGTTTGATAAATCCTTGTAAACAATCTAAAACGGATTGAAAATTATCTTCCCAATGATCTTCTTGAACTTTAAATCCAAGCATACCAAACATATTTGATTTTCTTTCCGGCCAATGTAATTGGTATAAATCAATGTAATCTGTTTGTAATCTTCTCAAACTTTGATCCAATGCAAAAGTAAGACTTGATGGGGAAAAGTCATTTTCTTCACGCATATAATTAAGGTTTCTATTAGGCCCTGTTATTTTAGTTGCAAGAATTACATTTTCCCTATTTCCAGTTTTTTTAAACCAAGTCCCAATTATTTTTTCGGTACTTCCATAGGTTTCTTTTTTTGCTGGTACAGAATACATTTCTGCGGTATCAAAAAAATTTACGCCATTATCAAGCGCATAATCCATTTGAGCATGACCTTCTACTTCCGTGTTTTGTTCTCCGAAAGTCATTGTTCCAAGTGCAATTTTACTAATTTTAGTTGTTGTATTTGGTAAATTACTATAATTCATTTTTGTCGTTTGACATTTTAATTTGGGTTTCATAAAAAAGGTCCAAAGTAAAACTCTGAACCTTAAATTTATTAAAAAAATTCATTTTATAACTCATTCAACATTTTAGATATTTCATCTAACTTTGGCGTTAAAATAATTTCAATTCTTCGATTTTTTGCTTTTCCTTCAGGAGTATCATTATTCATTAATGGGGCAAATTCTCCTCTTCCAGCAGCGGTAAGGTTGTCTTTTTTAACGCCTTTATTTTCGGATAAGATATTTACAATTGCAGTTGCTCTTTTTGTAGACAGATCCCAGTTGTTTTCAATTTGACCAACAGCTCCTGCAAATTTGTCATTATCAGTATGCCCTTCAATTAATACTGAGATATCTGGATTTTGAGCTAAAACAGACCCAACTGCTACCACTGCTTTTTTGCCTTCTGGTCCAACAGCCCAACTTCCAGATTCAAAAAGAAGTTTATTTTCCATAGAAACATAAACTTTCCCATCTCTTTGATTTACTGTTAATCCTTTTCCTTCAAATGCTTTTAAAGATTTTGAAAGTGCGTCTTTTAGTTTTTTCATAGCGGCTTCTTTAGCGGCCATTATACTTTCTAATTCATTCACACGATCGGTTCCTTTTTTTAAATCAGCACTCAATTTGTTTAGCCGTTCTTTTTCAGCTGCAAGTGCTTTTTCTTTGGCTTCTAATTGTGATAATAACTCTCTATTTTTAGCCATGTTTTCTTTTAATGAGTCATCGCTATTTTTTTCTAGTGCGTTATAAGAAGCTTGTAAGGTTTTCAGATTTTTATCTGCTGCAGCAAAGTCAATTGCAAGTTTATCTCTTTCAGATTTTGTTTTTTCGTAATTCTTTTTCAAGGTAGAATAATCTACATCAAGCAGATTTTTTGATTTTGAAATACTATCATATAAATCTTGAGTTTTTCTATTTTCTTTTTTTAAATCTGCAAATTTAGTTTCTAAGTCATTAAAAATTTTTTTCGAAACGCAAGAGCTTGATAAAGCAATTAGCACTAATCCTATTGAAATTTTTTTTATCATTTTAATTAATTTTTACGAGGGTTAAATTATTCTATTTCTACTACAACGGGACAATGGTCAGAATGTTTTGCTTCTGGTAAAATATAGGCCCTTTTTAATT
>CALPMA020000037.1 GCA_943324545.2 Chitinophaga pinensis | reverse complement strand
GGAATCATTAATGATTTATGTGCCAATAGTTATGGCTTTAATAGGATTGGCTTTTATGGCAATCAAAAGATCTTGGGTATTAAAACAAGATGCTGGGGATGGTAAAATGAAAGAAATTTCAGATTATATTTACGAAGGCGCCTTGGCTTTTCTAAAAGCAGAATACCGATTATTAGCCATTTTTGTGGTTATTGCAAGTATTGTATTAGCAATAATATCATTTGTAGTGCCTACAACAAATATTTTAATAGTGGTTGCTTTTATTTTTGGAGCTTTTTTCTCTGCTTTAGCAGGAAATATGGGAATGAAAATAGCAACTAAAACTAACGTAAGAACAACTCAAGCCGCTCGTAGTAGTTTGCCTCAAGCTTTAAAAGTGTCTTTTGGTGGAGGTACAGTTATGGGACTTGGAGTTGCTGGATTAGCTGTACTAGGATTAACAGGATTTTTCATCTTCTTTTTCCAATACTTTATGAAAGGTACTTGGACTTCAACAGAAGACATGACTATTGTATTGGAAACATTGGCAGGTTTCTCCCTTGGTGCTGAATCTATCGCATTATTCGCTCGTGTCGGTGGTGGTATTTATACCAAAGCTGCCGATGTAGGAGCTGACTTAGTAGGGAAAGTAGAAGCTGGAATCCCTGAAGATGATCCTCGTAATCCTGCAACAATTGCAGATAACGTAGGTGATAATGTAGGAGATGTTGCCGGAATGGGTGCCGATTTATTTGGGTCTTATGTAGCAACCGTTCTTGCTGCAATGGTTCTAGGAAATTATGTAATTAAAGATATGGGTGGTAAAATAGTTGACGCTTTTGGCGGAATTGGACCCATTTTATTACCAATGGCAATCGCTGGTTTTGGAATATTATTTTCTATCATTGGAACAATGTTAGTAAAAATATCAAGTGATGATGCTAAAGAAGCTCAAGTTCAAAAAGCACTAAACATTGGAAACTGGGTTTCTATTGCTTTAACTGCTGTATCTTGTTTTTTCTTAGTAAAATTCATGTTGCCAGAAACTATGAATATGTCTTTCTTTGGTGAAGGGTTGAAAGACATTTCATCAATGCGCGTTTTCTATGCAACATTAATTGGATTATTTGTTGGTGGAGCAATTTCATCAGTAACTGAATATTACACCGGATTAGGTACAAGCCCAGTATTGAAAATTGTACAAAAATCATCAACTGGAGCTGGAACAAACGTAATTGCAGGTTTAGCAACAGGTATGATTTCTACGTTCCCAACCGTTTTACTATTTGCTGGAGCAATATGGTCAACTTATGCATTAGCAGGTTTCTACGGTGTAGCTTTAGCTGCTTCTGCAATGATGGCTACAACAGCAATGCAATTAGCAATTGATGCCTTCGGTCCAATTTCTGATAACGCAGGTGGTATTGCTGAAATGAGCGAATTACCAAAAGAAGTTCGTACAAGAACTGATATTTTAGACTCTGTAGGAAATACTACCGCTGCAACTGGAAAAGGTTTCGCAATCGCATCTGCAGCATTAACTTCTTTAGCTTTATTTGCTGCCTATGTAACTTTTACTGGAATTGATGGTATCAATATCTTCAAAGCGCCGGTATTAGCAATGTTGTTTGTAGGAGGTATGATTCCTGTAGTTTTCTCTGCACTCGCAATGAATTCTGTTGGTAAAGCAGCAATGGATATGGTATATGAAGTACGTCGTCAGTTTAAAGAAATTCCAGGAATTATGGAAGGAACTGGAAAACCTGAATACGGAAAATGTGTTGAAATTTCTACAAAAGCTGCTTTGCGCGAAATGATGTTACCAGGAGTATTAACTATTGGTTTCCCAATTGCAATTGTATTATTAGGTAAATTAGTTTATTCAGATAACAACCAAATAATCGCGGAAATGTTAGGTGGATATATGGCTGGAGTTACCGTTTCAGGTGTACTTTGGGCGGTGTTCCAAAACAATGCTGGAGGAGCTTGGGACAATGCAAAAAAATCTTTTGAAGCAGGTGTTTTAATTAATGGTGAAATGACTTACAAAGGTTCAGATGCTCACAAAGCAGCTGTTACTGGAGATACAGTTGGTGATCCATTCAAAGACACTTCAGGACCTTCAATGAACATTTTAATTAAATTAACTTGTTTAATTGGTTTAGTAATCGCTCCAATTTTAGGAAACGGTTCTTCTCATGAAGCCCCAAAAGTGATGATGATAAAAATGGAAAGTCCTGAAGGAAAAATGATGGGCAAATGCGATATGACTAAATGTGCAACGATGACTAAAGACGAATGTGCTTCAATGTGCGACAGTCTTGAATGTACTGCCGATGAAAAAGAAATGTGTTTGTCACACTTCGATAAAGACGGAAAATTCGTTGCTTCAAAATCAGTAATGAAAACAGTGAACGTTCAAATTAGTGATGAAAATGGAAAAGCTAAAGCGACTGTAATTACTAATGATAATGGAAACAAAAACATACAAGTGTTTGAAGGTTCTCTTGAAGAAGTAAAAGCACAAGTGGAAAAAATGAAATAATTAAAGCATCAAATGCTACTTTATGCCTCGCAATTTGCGAGGCATTTTTTTTACAAATAATCTAATTTTTAAAATACTTTTTGTTGATAACTTATCAAAATTCCTACTTCAAAAAAACTTAAATTTGAAGTTCAATAATTATCTATCTTCAAATAATAAAATGGTTCTTCAGACAAAAACAACCTGATTTTGCGTTACTTTATTTGACTTTTTTTTACTATGTACCTAATATTTGATACCGAAACCACTGGATTACCAAAGCGTTGGGACGCTCCAATTACTGATAAAGGAAATTGGCCGCGTTGCATTCAAATTGCTTGGCAATTACACGATGAAATGGGTAAACTTATCGAACATCAGGATTATTTAGTTCAACCCGAAGGATTCAACATTCCTTTTGATGCGGAAAAAGTACATGGTATTTCTACCGAGTTAGCTGAAGCCAATGGATTGCCAATGGCTAAGGTGCTTGAAAAATTCAATCTAGCTTTAAGCAAGTCTAAATTTATTGTAGGTCAAAACTTAAAATTTGACATCAATATTATGGGTTGTGAATTCCATCGATTTGGAATTGAAAGCCAAATGATTTCAATGCCAGTTTTAGACACTTGTACCGAAGTGACCGCCTCTTTATTACAATTACCTGGAGGTCGTGGAGGCAAATTTAAATTACCTACGCTAACAGAATTACATAGTTATTTATTCAACAAGCCATTTTCCGAAGCGCACAATGCTACTGCCGATGTAGAAGCGACCACTCGCTGTTTTTTTGAATTGATTCGAACAGAAATTTTTACAGAAAATGAACTTCAAGTCGACAGAGATTATTTTGACAAATTTAAATCTCAAAATCCGAGCACCATTCAACTCATCGGATTAAGACATATCAATTTAAATGAGGCTTCTCAAAAGATAAAACAGCAGTTTGGAGAACGTCAATCGAATCTGGTTACTAAAGAAGAAATAGCCGAAAATAAACAAGTATTAATAGATGCCGATTTTGTGCATTTGCATAATCATACGCAGTTTTCGGTTTTGCAATCAACTATAAGTGTGGCCAAATTGGTTAAAGCAGCATCTGAAAATAAAATGCCTGCTGTCGCCATTACCGATCATGCTAATTTGATGGGAGCCTTCCATTTTGTTAGAGATATTTTATACCATAATAAAGTTGCTAAGACAAAAAATGATGAGGCTGTTACCAATGGTGATTCGCCAAGTGAAGTGACTATTAAACCTATTGTAGGGTGTGAATTCTTTGTTTGTGAAGACCATTTAGATAAATCAAGAAAAGACAATGGATATCAAATTGTATTCCTAGCTAAAAACAAAAATGGATATCAAAATCTAACTAAATTAACTTCAATTGCGAATACCGATGGTTTCTATTATGTTCCTAGAATAGATAGAAATCTTATAGAAAAGTACAAAGAAGACCTAATCGTTTTAACGGGAAATTTAAATGGGGAAATCCCAAATAAAATTTTAAATATTGGGGAAAACCAAGCTGAAGAAGCTCTAATTTGGTGGAAACATCAATTCGGTTCTGACTTGTATATTGAAGTGATGCGTCACAATCAAGAAGATGAAAACCGCGTAAATGCAAGTTTGATTTCGTTAGCTAAAAAGAATGACATTAAAATTGTTGCAACAAATAACACCTTCTACTTAAACAAAGAAGATGCCAATGCGCATGATATTTTACTTTGCGTTCGGGATGGAGAAAAGCAATCTACCCCAATAGGAAGAGGCCGTGGCTACCGTTATGGGATGCCAAATCAAGAATATTATTTTAAATCTGGTGAGGAGATGAAAATGCTTTTCACAGATTTACCTGAGGCAATTTCTAACCTTTCAGAAGTAGTTTCTAAAATTGAAATTTACGATTTAGCACGGGAAGTACTCTTGCCGAAATTTGAAATTCCACAAGAATTTTTAGTTGCAGAGGATGATTCCGATGGTGGAAAAAGAGGGGAGAATTCCTTCTTAAAACACTTAACATATTTAGGCGCCAAAAGAAGATACGCTGAAATAACCCCTGAAATTCAGGAACGCATCGAATTTGAGTTGCTTACGATTCAAAATTCAGGATATCCAGGATATTTTTTGATTGTTCAAGATTTCATCGCCGAAGCCAGAAAAATGGACGTTTCTGTTGGACCTGGTAGGGGATCAGCAGCAGGTTCGGTCGTTGCGTATTGCTTAGGAATTACCAATATAGACCCCTTATTGTACAACCTCCTTTTTGAGCGTTTCCTAAACCCTGATCGGGTTTCATTACCCGATATTGATATCGATTTTGATGATGAAGGTCGAAGTCGCGTTATGGATTATGTAATTCAAAAATACGGTTCTAAGCAGGTCGCTCAAATTATTACTTATGGAACAATGGCAGCAAAATCGGCAATTCGTGACACTGCTCGTGTATTGGATTTACCTCTTTTTGAAGCCGATAAAATAGCCAAATTAATTCCGAATTTAATTCCGGCAAAATGGAGTTTGGCACGCTTTTTAAAAGAAGCCGAACCTGAAATAAAAAAGATACTTCGTCCTGAAGATTTTGAAAAAATTAAAGATTTGATTTCTATTTCTAAAGAAAATGATCTTTCTGGCGAAACCATTCAGCAAGCACAAATATTAGAAGGAAATCTAAGAAATACCGGAATTCATGCCTGCGGAGTTATAATTACGCCAAGTGATATTACTAATTTTGTTCCTATAGCTACAGCCAAAGATTCTGATTTGTATGTCACTCAATTTGACAACTCCGTTGTAGAAAGTGCCGGATTATTAAAAATGGACTTCTTGGGATTAAAAACCCTTACCTTAATTAAAGACACGGTTAAATTAGTGAAATACAGGTCAGGAATAGTTTTAGATCCTGATACTTTTCCAATTGATGATATAAAAACTTTTGAGCTTTTTCAGCGTGGCGAAACCATTGGTATCTTCCAATATGAATCTCCGGGAATGCAAAAGTATTTGAAGGAATTGAAGCCTACTGTTTTTGGAGATTTGATTGCGATGAATGCGCTTTATCGTCCTGGACCAATTGCCTATATCCCAAGTTTTATAAGACGTAAAAATGGTGAAGAAACTATAGAATACGATCTTGATGCTTGTGAAGAATTATTAAAAGATACCTACGGAATTACCGTTTATCAAGAGCAAGTAATGCTTTTATCACAAAAATTAGCTGACTTTTCTAAAGGTGATGCCGATGTTTTGCGTAAAGCAATGGGAAAAAAACAGAAAGATGTTTTGGATAAGATGAAACCAAAATTCATCAGCCAAGCTGCTGCCAAAGGCCATGAAGTAGAAAAATTAGAAAAAATTTGGAAGGATTGGGAGGCATTTGCTGAATATGCTTTTAATAAATCACACTCTACGTGTTATGCATGGATTGCATATCAAACGGCCTATTTGAAATCGAATTATCCTGCGGAATATATGGCTGCCGTTTTATCAAACAATATGAGCGATATTAAGCAAGTTTCCTTTTTTATGGAGGAATGTAAACGCATGGGATTACAAGTTTTAGGTCCAGATGTTAACGAGTCTTTTTATAAATTTACGGTAAATGAAAACTACGCGGTACGTTTTGGAATTGGTGCTGTAAAAGGTGTTGGAATGGGAGCTGTTCAAACCATTGTAGAAAACAGAAAGGAAAGTAAATACAAATCTATTTTCGATTTAACCAAGAGAATTGACTTGCGTGCCGCCAATAAAAAGGCTCTTGAAAATTTGATTTTAGCCGGTGGTTTTGATTCGTTTAAAGGTGTTTCAAGAGCACAGTATTTCCATGACGACGGAGACGGAATTACCTTTTATGAGAAAGCAATTCGATATGGGTTAAAATTTCAGGAAAATGAAAATTCATCGCAAGTAAGTTTGTTTGGTGAGGCAAGTGAAGTTCAAATTGCAGAACCTATTGTTCCTCCTTGTGAAGATTGGTCCACCATGGAAAAATTGGCTAAGGAAAAAGAAGTAGTAGGAATTTATCTTTCAGGACATCCGCTAGATGATTTTAAATTTGAAATGAAATATTATTGCAATTCTAAATTAGAATCGTTAAAAGATTTGAATAATCAAATCAATAAAAATTTATCTTTTGGAGGAATTATTTCTAACGTTAAACACCTGGTTAATAAATCAGGAAAAGGATGGGGTTCTTTTGTATTAGAAGGGTATGATGAAAGCCATGAATTTAGAATCTTTGGAGAAGAGTATATGAAATACCGTCATTATTTGACTCCTAATAGTTTTACTTTTATTAAGTTAATGGTAAAAGAAGGTTGGCCAGATAAAGAGACAGGTAAAAAAGGCGAACCAAGAATACAATTTGTTGAATTTAAAATTCTCCAGGATATTCTGGGGTTGTTTGCTAAAAAATTGGTAATTCATATCAATATAAACGATTTACAATCGGAATTTATTCATCAGTTAAGTGCTGTTTTCCAACAAAATAAAGGAGATAAATCAGTGGTTTTTGAAGTAATGGAATTAGAAAAAATAAAAACCCACGTTGAAATTGCTCCCCAAATTATTGCTACACAGGACGAAGTAGAAAGCGATCTTGTTTATGATGAAGATAATACACAAGTAGAGCTTGTGACAGAAATTGAGGAAATTAAAGTCATCACAAAATTAGAAATGCCAAGCCGTAAATTAAAAATTAATATTTCAAACGAGTTGCTTTCAGAATTAGAAAAAATGCAAGTGAATTTTAAATTGAATTAATTATAAAAACTCTAGCCCCGATAGAATGGAAAATTCCAAGTTGCAGAGTGGCACGAACCAAAACACGGATTGGTATGATAGCAGAACACGAGTGAAGCAAAATGGCGAAGCAAATAGCTGAAAATAAAATTATATAAATTATACCAATACGTTCATAATCAAAAGTAATTTTATAATAGTGTTCAAATGGTATTTAATTATTAAATTTGCTTCAGAAATTAAATTAACACATAGAAAATATGGCATTAGCAATAACAGACGCTACTTTCGACGAAGTAGTTTTAAAATCAGACAAACCAGTAATGGTCGATTTTTGGGCAGCATGGTGTGGACCTTGTAGAATGGTTGGACCAATCATTGACGAAATAAGTGAAGAATTTGCTGGGAAAGCAGTTGTAGGAAAAGTAGATGTTGATGCAAATCAAGAGTTTGCTGCAAAATACGGAGTACGAAATATCCCTACCGTTTTAGTTTTTAAAAATGGGGAAGTGGTAGCAAGACAAGTGGGTGTTGCACCAAAGCAAACCTATGCTGACAGCTTGAATACATTATTATAATTTTTTTTAATTGTTACATTACTAACTAAGGTTTGACGAAAGTCAAGCCTTTTTTATTTGAACTGTATTTGCTTCTGTTGCTATATTTCCCCTCTTTTATTTTCAATTCCATCATTCTTTTAATACATTTGAAGGATGAAAATTGAATCGCAATTAGAAAAAATTTCTAGCTTTCAGCATTTGGAATTGTTAGCCAATCAAGTGGTTGAAGGGTTTATTTCTGGAATGCATAAAAGTCCGTTTCATGGATTTTCTGCCGAGTTTGCGGAACATAAAGTGTACAATCCTGGGGAAAGCACAAAGCACATCGATTGGAAATTATTCGCAAAAACCGACCGACTTTACACTAAAAGGTACGAGGAAGAAACCAATTTGCGATGCCACTTAATCATCGATAATTCCTCTTCAATGCATTATCCAAAGTTGAAAGCCAGCCAGTTATTTTATGAAAATAAAATTGGATTTTCTGTTTTAGCTTCGGCAGTATTAATGAATTTATTGAAGAAGCAGCGCGATGCTGTTGGGCTAAGCGTCTATTCTGATACCTATGAATACTATGCTCCCGAAAAAGGAAGCGATCGACACCACCGAATGATTTTAAATAAATTAGAATCATTATTGGATAACAGCAAAACTCCAAAAAGCACCGATACTATTTCCTTTTTGCATCAAATTGCCGAAAAAATTCACCGCCGCTCTATGATTGTATTGTTTACAGATATGTTTCAATCTGGTAAAGAGGAAGCATTATTCACTGCATTACAACATTTGAAACACAATAAACACAAAATCGTTTTGTTTCATGTAATTGATGAAAAAACCGAATTAAATTTTGATTTCGATGCTGCGCCAAGAAAATTCATTGACCTAGAATCAGGGGAAGAAATTAATATTTTTGCAGATAATATTAAGGAAACCTACGAAAATCAGGTTTCTAATTACTTCAAAAAAGTAGCAATCGCCTGCGCCCAAAACAAAATTAAGTATGTTCCCGTTTCAGTCGGAGCCAATTTCGAGAAAATCCTCATTACATACCTAGTTGAAAAACAAACCTTTGGGTAATATGGGACTTCAATAATAAAATTTTTATCAAAAAACACTTGCTAGAGTCGAAATAGGTTGTATATTTGCCCTCGCAAACAAAGTTAGCTATTCTCGAATGCAAATTAAAGTTTAGCATAACAATAAGCGCTGGTTTGGTAGTTCAGTTGGTTAGAATACATGCCTGTCACGCATGGGGTCGCGGGTTCGAGTCCCGTCCAGACCGCTTAAATTGGGAAAAGTCATACTGAAAAGTTTGACTTTTTTGCCCAAAAAAGGTTTTTAAGATTGTTGTGTTGTTTTGCTACGGATTTGTAACCCGTAGCCCGGTTTAGTAGTTAGACCAATGAAAAGCTTTCCATTTATTCTGATTTATTTCAGAATCTAGGGATAGCTTTTTTGATTTAAACCCATTTGTAATATTATTTTAATTTTTAAATCAATAAAGTTGTAAAATAAACCACAATTCACTTTCTTTGCATCGTTCATAAATTTACTGATTGTTATCACGAAAGCCCGAGGGATTAGACCCGATGAAAGCTTAGCAACCCTTTATTCCTAAAGAAGGTGCTACATTCTATCACGTAAAGCGTGAACAGATAACCCGAGAATTTCTCTCCCTTTCCATAACATTTTTAACTTTTGAATCACAAATACAGGCATTTATATTGATTGTATTCCCGTTTTTCGTTGTAATCTGCGGTAAAAAAACACAGGATTTCTACTTCACCCGGGGCTATAATTTTATTTTTTTGCCTCTCTATTAATAATAGTAAAAAATAAATGAGTTCAATTTTTAAAGAAATAAATAAGCGAATACTAATTCTCGACGGAGCAATGGGAACCATGCTGCAACGTTATAATTTTTCAGAAGAAGATTTTAGAGGAGAGCGCTTTGCAAATTTCCCCTATTCACTAAAAGGAAATAACGATTTATTATCACTCACCCAGCCACAAGCTATTGCAGCAATTCACGCGCAGTATTTTGAAGCTGGTGCCGATATTGTGGAAACTAATACCTTTTCAGGAACTACAATCGGAATGGCCGATTACCATTTGGAAGATTTAGTATACGAACTCAATTTTGAATCGGCTAAAATAGCGCGTCAAGTCGCAGATGAATTCACTGAAAAAAATCCTGACCAACCTCGTTTCGTTGCAGGTTCTATTGGTCCAACCAATAGAACCGCAAGCATGTCGCCTGATGTAAACGATCCTGGTTTCAGAGCCGTGACTTTCGACGAATTAAGAATTGCCTACAAACAGCAAGTTGAAGCACTTATCGATGGAGGAGTAGATTTGCTTTTAGTGGAAACAATTTTTGATACCCTAAATGCTAAAGCTGCCCTTTTTGCGATCGAAGAAGTTAAAGAAGAACGCAAAATTGATATTCCAATTATGGTTTCTGGAACCATTACGGATGCTTCAGGAAGAACACTTTCAGGACAAACTGTGGAAGCTTTTTTGATTTCAATTTCGCATATTCCATTGCTAAGTATAGGATTTAATTGTGCCCTTGGAGCAAAACAATTAAAACCGTATTTGAAACAGTTATCTTACAATACTTCTTTTAATATTTCGGCGCATCCCAATGCAGGATTGCCAAACGCTTTTGGGCAATACGACGAAACTCCAGCTGAAATGCAAGCACAAATTAAAGAGTATTTGGATGAGAATTTAATCAATATTATTGGAGGTTGTTGTGGAACTAATCCAGACCACATCAAATTAATTGCTGAAGTGGCGAAAGAGTATAAACCAAGGAAAGTTATCGGTTGATTGATAACCAAATGTAAAAATTAATAATTATGAAAAAAACTGTTGTATTATTTTATCTTGTTTTCATTACTCTTGTTGGTTGTTCTGCTACTGATAATTGTACTAAAACAATTACAATTCCTAGTAGATCTATAATAACACCTACTGGGTCATCTTATTACCCTGAATCACAATCTGTGGTTCCATGTGATTATGTTGTAACTCCTGTTCAAGAGCAAACACCGTTACAAAATTTTACTTATGAAGTTATAAATTTCACTTTTACACCTAACACAGGAAATAATACAAATAGATTGAAATTTGATATAAAATTGAATAACCCAAATAATATTGCTATTAGAGGATTTGCCTATATTACAACTAATGCTGATGGAGTTGATAGTTCCTCAGGTTATTTGAATGGAGCCACCTCGACTTGTAGTGAAATCAATCCTAACTCAAGTTGTATTTTTTCTTTTGATAAACAATCGTCTCTTAATTTAGGTATTATACAATCTATTCGATTAGTTAATGTAAAATATTATTTAACAAATTAGATTCATAATACCTCTTGGTAATAAACAATATGTCAGAAACAAATAATTATTTAAAGTTATCAGGTCTTGAACCACTAGTAATTACACCCAATACCAATTTTGTTAACGTTGGTGAGAGGACGAATGTTACCGGTTCTCGAAAATTCCTTCGATTAATTAAAGAAGAGAAATACGAAGAAGCACTTTCTATTGCCAAAGAGCAAGTAGAGGGAGGAGCACAAATAATAGATGTCAATATGGACGAGGGAATGCTTGATGGCGTTTATGCAATGACTACATTCTTAAATTTAATTGCATCCGAACCGGATATTTCTCGAGTTCCATTGATGATTGACAGTTCAAAGTGGGAAATTATTGAAGCCGGTTTAAAAGTGGCACAAGGAAAAAGCATAGTCAATTCAATTTCCCTAAAAGAAGGTGAAGAACTTTTTATACACCATGCTAAATTGATTAAAAAATACGGAGCAGCAGTTATCATTATGGCATTCGACGAGGTGGGTCAAGCAGATAATTATGAAAGGCGAATCGAAATTTGTAAAAGATCTTATGAAATATTAGTAAATGAAGTTGGTTTTCCGCCACAAGACATCATATTTGACCCTAATATTTTTCCTGTGGCTACCGGTATGGACGAACACAAACGGAACGCTTTAGATTTTTTTAGAGCTACAAAATGGATTAAAGAAAATCTTCCACATGCGCATGTGAGCGGTGGTGTAAGTAACGTTTCATTCTCGTTTAGAGGTAATGATACTGTTCGTGAAGCAATGCATTCGGTGTTTTTATATCATGCAATTAATAATGGAATGACAATGGGAATTGTAAATCCTGAAATGCTAACCATTTATGATGAAATTCCAAGGGATTTATTAGAGCATGTTGAAGACGTTCTTTTAAATCGAAGAGAAGATGCTACCGAACGATTATTGGATTTTGCAGAAAATGTAAAAGGGGATTCAAAGAATAATGAAAAAGCAGTTCAAGAATGGCGATCGGGTTCTATTCAAGAGCGATTAACACATTCATTAGTTAAAGGAATTGATGAATTTATAGACCTTGATATTGAAGAAGCAAGACAGGCAGCTTCCAAACCAATAGATGTCATAGAAATCAATTTAATGGCTGGAATGAACGTCGTTGGGGATTTATTTGGAAGTGGAAAGATGTTCTTGCCACAAGTTGTAAAATCAGCACGTGTAATGAAAAAAGCAGTTGCTTATTTGTTGCCATTTATTGAAGCTAGTAAGCAAGTTGGGGATAAACAAGGGGCTGGAAAAATCTTAATGGCAACTGTAAAAGGCGATGTTCACGACATTGGTAAAAATATTGTTTCAGTTGTTTTAGGTTGTAATAATTATGAAATCATCGATTTAGGGGTAATGGTTGCACCTGATAAAATTATTGAAGCTGCAATTGAACACAATGTTGATATTATTGGATTAAGCGGATTAATTACGCCGTCATTGGATGAAATGGTTTATTTGGCTAAAGAGCTTCAGAGATTAAAGGTTAAAATTCCAATTATGATTGGAGGAGCAACCACATCTCGAGCACACACTGCTGTTAAAATAGCACCTCAATATTCGAGCACTGTAGTACATGTTAATGATGCTTCACGAGCCGTTACTGTGGCTGGAAATTTATTGAATGAGGATTCCAATTTAAAATACACTAGCGATATTCGTTTAGAATACGATGAGTTGAGAGAAGGATATTTGAATAGAAGTAGAGATAAGAATTTCCTTACTATCGAACAAGCACGTGCTAATAAATTGAAATTAGATTGGGATAATTACACCCCTTTTCAACCTAATTTTATTGGAATAAAAACCATAGAAGTCGATTTGGATGTTTTAGTTCCTTATATCGATTGGACTCCGTTTTTTAGAACATGGGAATTGTTTGGAAAATATCCAGCTATTTTAAAAGATGAAGTAGTAGGAGAACAAGCAACTTCTGTTTTTGCAGATGCTCAAGAGATGCTTAAAATTATTTTAAAAGAAAAGAAATTAGTTGCTAAAGGAATTTATGGAATTTTCCCAGCCAATCAAATTAACGACGATGATATTTTGCTTTCACCAGCAATTAACACCACCCAACCAATAACCTTTTTAACCTTACGTCAGCAATCTCAAAAAACAGCCGGAGCTCCAAATATTGCATTAGCCGATTTTATTGCCCCAAAAGATTCTGGCAAAACAGATTATATGGGTGCTTTTTGTGTCACCACTGGTTTTGGTGTTGATGAATGGGCAGGAGAATTTGAAACGAATTTAGACGATTATAATTCTATTATGGTCAAAGCGCTTGCCGATCGATTGGCGGAAGCTTTTGCAGAATATTTACATGAAAAAGTTAGAAGAGAAATTTGGGGTTATGCTTCCGGTGAGGTTTTATCTCCGGATGATTTAATAGAAGAGAAATACAAAGGGATTAGGCCAGCACCGGGTTATCCAGCATGCCCAGATCATTTGGAAAAACCAACAATTTGGAAATTACTAAATGTAGAACAAGAAATAGGTGTAAAATTAACGGAAAGTATGGCCATGTGGCCAGCTTCATCGGTTTCAGGATATTATTTTGGCAATCCAGAAAGTAAGTATTTTGGACTTGGAAAAATTAAAGAGGATCAAGTTATAGATTATTCAAAACGTAGAAATATTTCAACAGAAATGGCAATTAAATGGTTGAATCCAAATATTGCAGATTAATAATAATCCAAATGAAAGTAACAAAACACATCGAAAAAGCGAAAGGGAATACCTTATTTTCTTTTGAAATTATACCTCCTCAAAAAGGTAAAAGCATTCAAGAGCTATATGACAATATTGATCCATTAATGGAATTTAATCCTCCATTTATTGATGTAACCACTTCTCGTGAAGAGTTTGTATATATCGATAAAGGAAACGGATTATTGGATAAAAAACTAACAAGAATGCGGCCTGGAACTCTTGGAATTTGTGCTTCTATAAAACACAAATACAATGTGGATACCATTCCGCATGTTCTTTGTGGCGGATTTACTAAAGAAGAAACAGAGTATTTACTAGTCGATTGTCATTATCTAGGAATTGATAATGTGATGGCGTTACGTGGTGATGCTATGAAAGAAGAAAAATATTTTATGCCTAAAAATGGTGGAAATAATTATGCTGTCGATTTAGTAAAACAAATAAAACGATTGAATAATGGTCAATATTTACACGATTTAATTGATGTAGATAATAAATCGGATTTTTGTATTGGCGTTGCTGGATATCCAGAAAAACACTTGGAATCACCATCGCTTCAATCGGATTTAAAAAGATTGAAGGAAAAAGTTGATGCAGGTGCTGATTATGTAGTTACCCAAATGTTCTTTGACAATTCTAAATACTTTGAATTCGTAGAAAAAGCAAGAGCAATGGGAATTACAATACCAATTATTCCGGGTATAAAACCTATTGCTGTAAAAAAACACATGCAATTATTGCCGCAAATATTCCGTGTTGATTTACCGGAAGATTTAATTAATGCCATTGAAAAATGCACTTCTGCAGCCGAGGTAAAAGCAGTCGGAATTGAATGGGCGATTCAGCAATCATCAGAATTAAAGAAAGCGGGAGTTCCTGTTTTGCATTATTATTCTATGGGGAAATCAGAAAATATTCGGCAAATTGCAAAAGCAGTATTTTAAGAAAATTATTTTTTTGTTATTTCCCTAAAAATGGCTTCCAAGTTTTTATTTTTTTGATTCAATTGAAGTGTTTTCAATCCATTTTCGTTGGCAAAATCAAAGACCACTGGGCGCATGTCGGTTTCAGAAATAAAAGTCAATTCCCAAATACCATCATGAACATTTTTATAGGATTTTAAATGTGGAATTTTGGCAATTGCTTGTTCTTCGATCTTGAAATCAAATTCAACTTCAATAACTTGTTCTTTGTCGGAGGAAACTAGTTTATCCAATTTTTTATCGGTAACAATTTTACCATTATTGATAATGATAACGCGATCACAAATGGCCTCCACCTCTTGCATAATGTGTGTTGACAAGAATACCGTTTTGTCTTTTCCAACATTTTTAATCACATTTCGAATCTCAACCAATTGATTTGGATCCAAACCGGTAGTTGGTTCATCTAGAATTAACACATCAGGATTGTGTAAAAGCGCATTGGCTAATCCAACTCTTTGACGATATCCTTTGGACAATTGACTAATTTTTTTATGACTTTCAGAAGTTAATCCTGTTAATTCTATAACATCATTTATTCTATATTTTTCTACTTTATAAACATCGGCATTGAAAGCCAAATATTCTCTTACATACAAATCTAAATACAATGGATTGTGCTCAGGCAAATAACCCACAGACAATTGAACCGCTTTTTGGTTGGAATTTACATCAAATCCATTAACGGAAGCACTTCCTTGATCGGCAGTGATATAAGTAGTTAATATTTTCATTAAAGTAGATTTTCCAGCTCCATTTGGACCTAAAAAACCAACAATCTCTCCCTTTTTAACCGAGAAGGAAACAGCATCCAGTGCTTTCTGATCGCCATAACTTTTTGATATATTTACAACTTCAATTGACATATAAATTATTTTGAACAAAAGTAAGCAGAAAAATTAGGTTTACCATAATCAATAATTAAAGCCGACTTTAAATTAATTAATTTAGTAACGAACAAATTCTAAAATTGTTGTAAATAATGAGCAAACCAAAAGGGTATTCAAGATAATTGTAATAATTTTGCACAATATTAAAATAGCTCAATCACAAGAATGAAAAACATGGTGAACAATAAAGAAATGAGGAAGTGGTTAGAAGATTTTAACTTGTTACATCCGTTAGTGATTGCGGGTCCATGTAGCGCAGAAACGGAAGAACAGGTATTAAAAATTGCACACGAATTAAAAAATTCAGACGTTTCGATTTTCCGAGCAGGAATTTGGAAACCAAGGACTAGACCTGGAGGATTTGAAGGTGTTGGTGAAATAGGCTTAAAATGGCTGCAAAGAGCAAAAGCAGAAACTGGTTTACTTATGGCGATAGAAGTTGCCAATGCAGCTCACGTAAAATTAGCATTAGAACATGATATTGATGTGCTTTGGATAGGAGCTAGAACTACGGTAAATACCTTTGCGGTTCAAGAAATAGCGGATGCTTTACAATATACAGATAAAATCGTATTGGTTAAAAATCCTGTAAATCCCGATTTGGCTTTATGGATAGGCGGTGTTGAACGTTTGTATCATGCTGGAATTAAGAAATTAGGAGTAATTCATAGGGGGTTTTCAACCTATGAAAAAACAAAATATAGAAACATTCCTGAGTGGCAAATTGCTATCGATTTACAAAGTAAATTTCCTGATTTACCATTAATTTGCGACCCCTCGCATATTACGGGAAAAAGGGCAATGATAAAAGAAGTTTCCCAACAAGCTTTAGATTTGAATTATGACGGATTGATGATTGAAACTCATAATGATCCTGAAAATGCATGGAGTGATGCCGAACAACAAGTAACACCGCAAACTTTAAAACAAATTATTAAAGATTTAATAATTCGAAAAGCATCTATTGAAGAAGAAGATTTTAATATTG
The DNA here is from genome assembly GCA_943324545.2 of Chitinophaga pinensis. Classification (GTDB taxonomy): domain Bacteria; phylum Bacteroidota; class Bacteroidia; order Flavobacteriales; family Flavobacteriaceae; genus Flavobacterium. The sequence goes on along the minus strand of CALPMA020000037.1, from coordinate 4 downwards.
ACAT
>CALPMA020000036.1 GCA_943324545.2 Chitinophaga pinensis | reverse complement strand
TTATTAAAATATCTTTAATATTAAATGTTATTGCTTAAATTTGTATTCTAAATAAACTAATATTGATTATTATGGCTTTTGATATAGAAATGATTAAAAAGGTTTACAACAATATGCCTTCTCGTGTAAATAAAGCAAGAGAAATTGTTGGAAGACCATTAACTTTAACGGAGAAAATTTTATATACACATCTTTGGGAAGGAACTCCCTCACAAGCATTTAAAAATGGAGTTGACTATGTTGACTTTGCTCCAGATCGTGTTGCTTGTCAAGATGCTACTGCACAAATGGCTTTATTGCAATTTATGCATGCTGGAAAGAAAACGGTAGCAGTTCCAACAACGGTTCATTGTGATCACTTAATCCAAGCAAAAGTTGGTGCCTCTACTGATTTAGCTGTTGCAAATTCACAATCTAAAGAAGTGTTTGATTTTCTATCATCAGTTTCAAATAAATACGGGATTGGTTTCTGGAAACCAGGATCAGGAATTATTCACCAAATTGTTTTAGAAAATTATGCATTTCCTGGTGGAATGATGATTGGTACCGACTCACATACTGTGAATGCGGGTGGTTTAGGTATGCTGGCAATTGGTGTTGGTGGTGCAGATGCTGTTGATGTAATGTCAGGAATGTCTTGGGAATTGAAATTCCCAAAATTAATCGGAGTAAAACTAACAGGAAAATTAAACGGTTGGACTGCTCCGAAAGATGTTATTCTTAAAGTGGCCGACATACTTACTGTTAAAGGAGGAACTGGAGCAATTGTGGAATATTTCGGAGAAGGGGCAACAAATATGTCTTGTACGGGTAAAGGTACCATTTGTAATATGGGTGCTGAAATTGGTGCAACCACCTCTACTTTTGGTTATGACGATTCCATGAGAAGATATTTAGCTTCTACGGGACGCCAAGATGTAGTTGATGCAGCTGATAAAGTGGCTGATTATTTAACTGGTGATCCTGAAGTATATGCCAATCCAGAAAAGTATTTTGATCAATTAATCGAAATAAATTTAAGTGAATTAGAACCATATATCAACGGACCTTTCACACCAGATAGAGGAACTCCAGTTTCTAAAATGAAAGAAGAAGCGGCTAAAAATGGCTGGCCTTTAAAAGTGGAATGGGGATTAATTGGTTCTTGTACCAACTCTTCATATGAAGATATGGCTCGTGCAGCTTCAATTGTTGAACAAGCAGTTGCTCATGGAATTTCACCTAAAGCAGAATTTGGAATTAATCCAGGTTCAGAGCAAATTAGATATACTATCGAAAGAGATGGAATTATTGCCACTTTTGAAAAAATGGGAACTAAAGTTTTCACCAATGCCTGCGGACCATGTATCGGTCAGTGGGATAGAGAAGGTGCTGATAAAGGAGAGAAAAATACTATTGTTCATTCATTTAATAGAAATTTTTCTAAACGTGCAGATGGAAATCCAAATACACATGCCTTTGTAGCTTCGCCAGAAATGGTTGCCGCTCTAGCAATTTCAGGAGATTTATCTTTCAATCCATTAACGGATACTTTATTAAATGATAATGGAGAAGCGGTAAAATTACTTCCTCCAAATGGTGATGAGTTACCAAAAAGAGGTTTTGCTGTTGATGACAACGGATTTCAAGCTCCTGCAGCTGACGGAAGTGGAGTTGTAGTAGCAGTTTCTGAAACGTCAGATAGATTACAATTATTAGCTCCATTTGACGCTTGGGATGGTAAAAATTACACGGGTGCAAAATTATTAATTAAAGCTTTCGGTAAATGTACTACTGATCATATTTCTATGGCCGGACCATGGTTAAGATTTCGTGGTCATTTAGATAATATTTCAAATAACATGTTGATAGGTGCTGTAAATGCGTTCAATCAAGAAGCTAATAAAGTTAAAAATCAATTAACAAGTGCTTATGAAGCAGTTCCTGCAGTAGCAAGAGCTTATAAAGCGGCTGGAGTTCCAAGTATTGTGGTTGGTGATCAAAATTATGGTGAGGGTTCTTCAAGAGAACATGCTGCAATGGAACCACGTTTCTTAGGAGTTAAAGCAGTTTTAGTAAAATCATTTGCTCGCATTCACGAAACTAATTTGAAAAAACAAGGAATGTTAGCGTTGACTTTTGCAAATGAAACTGATTATGACAAAATTCAAGAAAACGATACTATTAATTTCTTAGATCTTGTTGATTTTGCTCCAAGCAAACCATTGTCAATTGAATTCGCTCACGAAGACGGTTCTAAAGATATAATTATGGCAAATCATACTTATAATGACAGTCAAATAGGTTGGTTTGTTGCTGGTTCAGCACTGAACTTAATTGCAGCTGGTAAAGCATAAATAAACATTTTATGATATTAAAAACGCGCTGTGAAAATAGCGCGTTTTTTGTTTATTAAAGTAAAATAACAGTTATTGATTTGAAGATATTTTGTATGCTTCATTAAAAATTCTATCTTTAACCAAACCAAAAACCAAAATAATGCAAGATAACAACTCCGAAGATTTTAAAAGAGAATTAGGTTTATTAGATGGAACAATGCTTGTTGTAGGATCAATGATAGGTTCTGGGATATTCATTGTTAGCTCTGATATGGTTCGCCAAGTGGGTTCTGCAGGCTGGCTAATTGCCATTTGGGGACTTACCGCTCTGCTTACAATTGTTGCTGCAGTTAGTTACGGGGAATTAAGCGCCATGTTTCCTAAAGCCGGCGGGCAATATGTTTATTTGAAAGAAGCTTACGGAAAATTAATAGGGTTTTTATATGGTTGGAGCTTCTTTGCAGTAATTCAAACGGGAACAATCGCAGCTGTTGGAGTGGCATTTTCAAAATTTGCAGCTTATTTATATCCACCACTTAGTGAAAAAAATATCATTTTTGAAGTTGGTAATTTTCAACTCCACGCAGCTCAAATAGTTTCAATAATTACTATTGTATTACTGACTTATATCAATAGTCGCGGAGTGAAAAATAGTAAAATTTTACAAACTATATTAACAATAATCAAAATTGTATCATTAATAGGCTTAGTAATTTTTGGATTTGCCTTGGGCGCAAAAACGGAGATTTGGAACGCCAATTGGGCAGAAGCTTGGGAGGTGAAATCATATGCAACAGAGACTAACTCTTGGTTTCCAATAGGAGGAATGGCTTTAATTGCGGCAGTTTCAGCGGCATTAGTTGGTTCTGTTTTTTCTAGTGACGCTTGGAATGGGGTTACTTTCATTGCCGGTGAAATTAAAAACCCAAAAAGAAATGTAGGGTTGAGTTTGTTTTTAGGAACCCTAATTGTTAGTGTTATTTACATATTAGCCAATTTAATGTATTTGGCCGTAGTTCCACTTCAAGGTATTGCAACTGCTGAATCGGATAGAGTTGCCGTAGTCGCCTCGCAAAATATTTTTGGTGCTTCTGGAACAGTTATTATTGCATTAATGATTATGATTTCCACATTTGCATGTAATAACGGTTTGATTATGGCTGGCGCTAGAGTTTATTATACTATGGCAAAAGACGGTTTGTTCTTCAAAAAAGCGGCTACTTTAAATCAGTCAAGCGTGCCTTCTTGGTCTTTGTGGGCACAATGTTTTTGGGCTTCAGCATTGTGTTTAACCGGAAAATACGGAGATCTTCTAGACTTTGTTGTAATCATCGTTCTTATTTTTTATATTTTAACAATCTATGGTATATTTATTCTACGCAAGAAAATGCCAGATGCCGAAAGACCTTATAAAGCTTTTGGATATCCATTTTTACCTTTCTTATATATAATTATTGCTACAGCTATATGTGTAGCTTTATTAGTTACAAAAACGAGTACTTGTGGTTGGGGTGTTTTAATTATGATAATTGGAATTCCAATCTATTATCTTATGAATAAGGAAAAAGTTTAAAGATTAAGAGTTTAGGAATATCAAAAAATCCGTTTCATAATAATTGAATCGGAATTTTTTTGCCCATCAACTTCTAAATTAAAACCATTAATAGTAAGTGAAGTGTCTTACTTTTGAAATGTATTTTGCCAATCGAATTACTTGGTGACTGTAGCCGTATTCATTATCATACCAAATATATAGCACAATATTTTTCCCGTCTTCTGAGACAATTGTAGCATTACTATCGTAAATTGACGGAGCTGATGTTCCTACAATATCCGATGAAACCAATTCATTATTCAAAGAGTATTTTATTTGTTCAACCAATTCACCTTCTAATGCATATTTTTTCATAATGGCATTTATTTTGGTAATTGATGTTGCCTTCTTTGTTTCTAAATTTAATATTACCAATGATCCATTTGGAACGGGAACCCTAATTGCATTGGAAGTTAATTTTCCAGCAAGGCTAGGTAATGCTTTTGCAACTGCACTTCCTGCGCCAGTTTCTGTAATTACCATATTTAAAGCTGCCGCTCTACCACGACGGTATTTTTTATGCATATTATCCACTAAATTCTGATCGTTTGTATAAGCGTGAATAGTTTCTATATGCCCTTTAATCACCCCTAAAGTATCTTCAACTACTTTCAATATGGGAGTTATTGCATTAGTTGTACAAGAAGCTGCTGAAAAAATATCTATTTCATCAGGATTGTATTCATTTTGATTTACACCATGTACAATATTTGGTACTCCTTTTCCAGGTGCTGTAAGCAACACTTTTTGAGCCCCTTTTGATGACAAATGTCGTCTTAGTGCTTCTTCAGTTGTAAATGCACCTGTATTATCAATCACCAAAGCATTTATTATTCCAAATTGAGTGTAATCAATTTCTTCAGGTCCATTTGCAGTGATAACATGAACAGTAGTTCCATTAATTATTAAAGCATTATTTTTCACATCTGCAATTACTGATCCCATAAAATCGCCATGAATGGAATCGTAGCGTAATAAAGAAGCTCTTTTTTCTAACGAAACAGCATCATTTTTATCACGTGTTACAATAGCTCTTAATCTCAATTGTTCTCCTTTTCCCATTTTTATCATCATTTCACGGGCTAACAACCTACCGATTCGTCCAAAACCATATAAAACAACATCTTTAGAACTAATTTCTTCATTATTCTTTGTAGTTTTTAATTTATCTACAACAAAAGCTTTCACGTTATTATGTTTATTATCTTTTGTATGGTATTCGAATGTGAGTTTTCCAATATCTAATTTTGATGGTGGTAAATCCAATGATAAAATGGCTTTTGCAATTTCTACAGAATCAAATATTGAAATAGGTTTACCAACAAATTCTCCTGCATATTCATGAAGGTTGATTATTTCACTTACATTTTTATCAATTAATTGATTTCTAAATAGTACCATTTCAATGGATTTATCATACCATAAATCACTGATTACTTTAATAAATTCTACTCCAGCTCTTCTTCTGCTGGCTTGAAATGAAACCTCTTTTTCGTAGGATATTTTCATATTAACTTAACTAAATTTGAATTGATTTATTGAATAATTTTTGCAAAAGTACCCATTTCAATCGATTTCGTGACTAGTATTATTGTTAAATTTATTTTTGGATAAATTAAAAAAGCCGATTAATCAAAACCGGCTTTTCTAATACTAAAGTAAGAGAGTACTCTATAAAATTAAGCGAATCACTTGTCCGTTTACTGTAAGTAATTCAATTTGAACTGCTTGATTTTCATCAAAGTTAGAAAGAGCTTTTGAAACTGTTTCTACATCAACGGCTTTAATATTTCCAATACTCAAAATAATACCTCCTTTAAGATCATTTGCGTAAGCACTCAATTTGTCATTGTCAATTTCTTTGATTTTAACGCCGTAGCTAATTCTGAATTTCTTCTTATCTGCAGCACCAATATTTTCTAAATCTAATCCCTTATATTGTGTATTTATAACATCGCTTTTTGTTAATGTTACAGGAACAGTTATCGTTTTATTGTTTCTAATTATTGTAACTTGAACTTTATCATTAGGCCTTTTAGTACTTATATAGCCATTCAATTCAGCATAAGAAGTTACATTTTGACTGTCAATTTTCTTTATAATATCTCCTTTGGTTAAACCTGATTTTTCTGCACCTGTATTTTTATTTACACGTTTAATATAAAATCCTTCGGTCTCATTTACACCTAATTCTTTTGAAGTGGTACTATTTAATTCTCCACCTTCAACTCCTAAAATTCCTCTTTGAACATTGCCGAATTCCATGATATCTTCAATGATTTTTCGAGTAATATTAGATGGAATTGCAAAAGAATAGCCTACATAAGAGCCCGTTTGAGATGAAATCATGGTATTTATTCCAATTAATTCTCCACGGGTATTTACTAATGCACCACCACTATTTCCTGGATTCACAGCAGCATCCGTTTGAATAAATGATTGAATTCCTGTAGTGTCTAAATTTCGAGCTTTTGCAGATACAATACCAGCAGTAACTGTAGAAGTTAAGTTGTATGGATTTCCAACTGCTAAAACCCATTCGCCTACTTTTACTAAATCGGAATCTGCAAATGTTGAATATTGTAGTTTTTCGTTTGCTTCAATTTTCAATAGAGCAATATCCATTTTTGAATCGGTACCAACCAATTTTGCCTTATATGATTTTTTATTGTTTAAGGTAATTTCAATTTCTGAAGCGTCTTTTACTACGTGATTATTGGTCACAATATATCCGTCTTCAGATATAATTACTCCTGAACCTGTACCAATTTGTTCTTGTTGTTGCGCTCCTCTATATCCGTAAAAAAATTCCATTATTGGATTTGAAATGGAAGTATAAGATACATTTTTTACGTGAACTACCGTGTGAACCGATTTGTCTGCTGCTTCAGTAAAATCCACAGCCTCTGATGATAATCCAACCGTTCTGCCATAATTGTTCGGAGCAATAGTAACCACTGAATTTCTATTTTTTGAAAAATAGCCGTTACTATCAAATAATAATTTGTAGGCTCCAAGTGTAGTAGCACCACTTAACAATGATACTAAGAATAGATTTGAGAAATTTTTCATACTAATTAATTTTATTTGAAGTAAAAATAAAAAAGTTCATTTGTAAAAAAAAGAGTTTAACGCTCGTTTAACAATGATTAACTTTTCATTAATAGTTTGTACTTTTGTGTTAACGAAATAGAATATGGAAATCACTTTTAATAAATACGAAGGAACGGGTAATGATTTTGTAATGATTGACAATCGCAACGATTTCTTTCCAAAGAATGATTCAAAACTTATTGCGCGTATGTGCGATAGGAGATTTGGTATTGGTGCTGATGGACTTATTTTACTTGAAAATGATTCTATATCGGACTTTAAAATGGTCTATTATAATTCCGATGGAAATCAAAGTACGATGTGCGGAAATGGAGGAAGATGTTTGGTTGCTTTTGCAAAAAAATTAAAAATAATCGAATCTTCAGCTATATTTATCGCAATTGACGGAACACATAATGCGACTATTTCTGATAACAATATTGTTTCTTTACAAATGAAAGAGGTTAATTCTGTTAAAACAGAATCTAATTACTCTTTTTTAGATACTGGTTCGCCGCATCATATTGAAATGGTTTCTACTATTTCAAATTTGGATATAAAATCTCAAGGAGCAGCAATTCGTTATAGTAGTCTTTATGGTTCGGCTGGGGCCAATGTTAATTTTGTTGAACAAATAAACGAAGCTACTTTTTCAATTCGAACTTATGAAAGAGGAGTGGAAGATGAAACTTTATCTTGCGGAACAGGTGCTACAGCTGTTGCTATTGCAATGAACCATATTGGAAAAACAAATTCGAATACTATTAAAATAAATGTTCAAGGTGGAAAATTAGAGGTTTCTTTTGATAAAAAAGATTCTCATTATTCTAATGTGTTTTTAAAAGGGCCTGCGACTTTTGTATTTCAAGGAAAAATTAATATTTAAAAGTTACAATTTGATCACTTTAAAGGGAGCAACTATTTATCTTCGTGCATTGGAACCTAATGATTTAGAGTTTGTTTATGCGGTTGAAAACGACGAATTGGTTTGGGAAGTGAGTCACACTCAAACTCCCTACAGCCGTTTTTTAATTCGTCAATACCTTGAAAATGCCAATCAGGATATTTATGAAGCCAAGCAATTGCGACTTGCAATATGTAATTTAGATAATGATGCTGCTATTGGATTAATAGATATTTTTGATTTTGATCCTAAAAATAATCGCGCAGGAATTGGAATTTTAATTAAAGATATTGAAAATAGAAGTCAGGGTGTTGGGACGGAAGCATTGGATTTATTAATAAAATACACCTTTAGAAATTTAAATGTACACCAATTATATGCAAATATAGCGTTAGAGAATGAGTCTAGTATCAGACTTTTTACTAAATTTGGTTTCATAAATATTGGAATAAAAAAAGAATGGAATTTGGTAAATGGAAAGTATAAAGACGAAATCTTGTTCCAATTAATTAATAATTAATATTAAAATATATATTTTGAACATTAAAAAAATAATCACACTAGTTTCAGTTGTATTAATTGCCGCGTTGGTAATTTTCGGTATTAAATTGTATAGCGATATATTTTCAAAAAACACTAAATTCTCTGAAAATGAACTTTATGTTAACATCCCTTCCGATGCAAATTATGAAGAGGTAAAGAAAATTATCACTCCATTTATTGATAATATGGATAAGTTTGAAATGGTTGCTTCGAAAAGATCGTATATTCAAAACGTAAAATCTGGACGCTTTTTAATCAAAAAAGGGATGAATAACTTCGAATTGATTTCGGCTTTACGAAATAATATTCCTGTAAAATTGGCTTTTAATAATCAAGAAAGAATTGAAAATGTTGTTGGAAGAGTAAGTTCTCAAATTGAAGCAGATAGTGTTTCATTGATGAAAATTTTTACAGATTCTACCTTTTTGAAAGTTAATGGATTCACTAAAGATAATGTTATAAGTATTTGTATACCAAATACCTATGAGTTTTATTGGAATACCAAAGCGGATAAATTCTGTGATAAAATGATTAAAGAATATAACAAATTTTGGAATGCCAATAGAACCTTACAAGCTAAAAAATTGGGATTAACACCGGTTCAAGTCATGACTTTAGCTTCAATAGTTCATAAAGAAACAGTAAAAAAAGACGAGCGGCCAAGAGTTGCTGGAGTTTATTTAAACAGATTAAGATTAGGTATGTTACTTCAAGCGGATCCAACAGTAATCTTTGCTAAGAAAAAGAAATTAGCAGATTTTAATATGGTAATAAAGAGAGTTTTCTCCAATGATTTAAAAATAGATTCACCTTACAATACATATTTTTATAGTGGTTTACCTCCTGGACCTATCGCAATGCCTGATATTACTGCAATTGAGGCGGTTTTAAAACCTGAAAATCATAATTACATTTATTTCTGTGCAAGTGTAACCCGTTTTGGTTATCATGAATTTGCGACCAATGAAAGCGAACACGAAGTGAATAGAACCAACTACATTAATTGGCTAAGAAAGCAAATTCAAATCAGTAAATCAAATTAGTTAGATTAACTCATTTCCTCCTCTAAATCCTCTTTTAGATAACTTTAACTATCTGAAAATCAGTTTTATTATTTTTTATGTATATTTGACCCGTAGAAATTTCTTAAATAATACTGATAAATTTATTCAGTATTGATGTTATAATTGTATAATTATTGATTTATACTATTTTCATCGTTGAGAAGAAAACTAATATATGTTAAAGAAAGGATTTTTTTATTTTGGTTTGATCAGCATTGTAGCTTTTATGAGCTCAGGTTTCAAAAATGCAAAATTTGAGAAATACGACTGGTTTCATATCGACTCAAATAAAATAACTAATTATTCATTACCTTCATTAGAAAATAAAGATTATATAAATAGAAAAGTTCCGTTTACAGGTAATTTTTTTATTGGTTATAAAGAAGCAATTGCCTTCAGAGAATCCCAAGGAAAATATAGAAAAATCAATTCCATAGGTTATATGGGTAAATATCAATTTGGAGTGGAAACTTTAAAAACAATTGGTATTTATGATAGTTTGTCTTTTTTAAATGATCCAAGATTACAAGAAAAAGCGTTTGTAGTTTTGCTTTCCAAAAATAAGTGGGAGTTGAAAGAGGAGATAAAAAAGTATGAAGGCCAAATAGTAGGTGGTGTTCGAGTTACTGAATCTGGTCTATTGGCAGCAGCACATCTTGGTGGTGTTGGTTCTGTAAAGAGATTTTTAAAATCTAATGGTTCTCGAAAATGTAGAGATAGCAATGGGACATCTGTCAAGTCGTATATGAGAGAATTTGGAGGTTATGAAACTTCGGGGATAAAACCTATGAGGAAACCAAAAGTAAAGTAATTATAAAAACCACGTTTTTCGTGGTTTTTTTATGCTTTACATTTTATGAATTATGAATATTGTAGGTCGATTGTGTAAATCAATTTTTGTTTTTTTCCAATTCACCACTCGCATCGTTTTTATATATTCTGTAGGTAAAGTAATATCAGTAGCTACACATAAATAGGTTTCAGGATGAAGTGAACATAGAATATCCTCCAACATTTTGTTGTTTCGGTAAGGAGTTTCAATAAATATTTGAGATTGATTTTTATTTATTGATAATTTTTCTAGATTTTTTAATTCGGCTTTTTTCTCGGCAGCATCAATTGGAATATATCCATTAAAAGCGAAACTTTGCCCGTTCATTCCAGAAGCCATTATCGCTAACAAAATGGAAGAAGGCCCAACTAATGGTATTACTTGAATTCCTTTTTCATGTGCTAATTTTACAATTACTGCCCCAGGATCGGCAACGCCAGGACAGCCTGCTTCGGACATAAGTCCAATGTTTTTTCCTTCCACACAATCGTTAATCATTTGTTTATATTCCGAATCTTTTGTATGTTTATTCAATGAACTTAAGTGCAAAGACGCTTGGACTTTTTCAGGACAAATACTCTTTATAAATTTCCTAGCTGTTTTTTCGTTTTCAACAATATAATAATCTAGTAGCTCTATACTTCTTTTTATTGTTTGTGGAAGAACATCAAAAGGGTTTTCTGTTTCTCCAAGTGTTGTGGGGATAAGATATATTTTTCCTAATTGAGCCATTTTAGTTTAGATTATTTTTAGGAATGTTGAGATATTAATTTGCTTGCAATAATATTACAAGTAGCATCTAACATTTCATAAACGAGGTCAAAACCGTTCTCCATTCCAAAATAAGGATCAGGAACTTCTTTAATTTCGTCTTTATATTTTTCCGATAAGATTAATTTTACTTTGCTTCGGTGTTTTTCATTATTGGATAATTCAATTACATTTTCGTAATTACTTTTATCCATAACATAGATATAATCGAATTTTTCAAAATCTGTTAAACTAATTTGTCGGCATTTTTGGTTTGAAATATCAAGTCCATTTTTATTGCAAACAGCAATTGATCTGGAATCGGGCTGGCTCCCAATGTGCCAATCTCCAGTTCCACATGAATCTACAATAAATTGATTTTCAGGAAGTTTAGACGCTAATAGCCCCTCTGCAATAGGTGATCTACAGATGTTTCCTAAACAAACCATTAAAATTTTAACGGGCATTTTATAACGACAATTTCTTGTGAATGTCTTCCATGTATTTTTTGAACTGCTTGTCTGTTGCTACAAGATTATCAACAGTTTTACAAGCATGTAATACCGTAGCGTGATCACGATCTCCAATTTGAGAACCGATATTTGCTAAAGAAGCTTTGGTGAATTTTTTCGCAAAAAACATTGCCAATTGTCTCGCTTGAACTACGTGACGTTTTCTAGTTTTAGACTGTAATGTTTCTAAATCCAGTTGGAAATAGTCGGACACTGTTTTTTGAATATAATCGATAGAAACCTCACGTTTAACATTTTTAACAAATTTCTCTACCACTTGTTTTGCTAAATCAAGAGTTACTTCTTTTTTGTTAAATGATGATTGCGCTATTAAAGAAATTATCGCACCTTCCAGTTCACGAACGTTGGTTTTAATATTTCTAGCTACATATTCAATTATTTCTTCAGGAATTTCAACTCCATCACGATAAAGAATATTTTTCAAAATTGAAATTCTGGTTTCGAAATCTGGTTGGTGTAATTCAGCTGAAAGACCCCATTTGAATCGAGAAAGTAATCTTTGTTCAATGTCTTGCATGTCCACAGGCGCTTTGTCTGATGTCAGAATTACCTGTTTGCCATTTTGATGCAAATAATTGAAAATGTGAAAAAATACATCTTGAGTTCCAGTTTTTCCAGAAAGGAATTGAACGTCGTCAATAATTAACACATCGATTAATTGATAGAAATGAATAAAATCGTTTCTATTATTTTTCTTTACAGAATCAATATATTGCTGTGTAAATATTTCAGCTGAAATATATAAAACTGTTTTTTCTGGATATTTATCTTTTATCTCAACACCAATAGCATGTGCTAAATGCGTTTTTCCCATTCCAACACCACCAAAAATCAACAAAGGATTAAATGAAGTTCCACCTGGTTTATTGGCTACAGCCATACCGGCAGAACGAGCTAAACGGTTTGAATCTCCTTCAAGGAAATTGTCAAAACTATAGTTTGCGTTTAGTTGAGATTCTATTTTTAAATTTCTTATTCCTGGAATTACAAATGGATTTTTTAATTCTGGATTTAAGTTTTTAAATGGTGCATCTACCTCTTGAGTTTTCATTGGGCTTCTGTGAGCGCTTGGCAATTGTTCCATAAATGGTTGTTTATTGCCATAAGTGTTCTCCATCTTAATTTTATAAAGTAACTTTGCGTTTTTCCCAAGTTCTTTGGTTAATGCAACTTTTAATAACTTTACATAATGTTCTTCAAGCCATTCGTAGAAAAATTTACTAGGAACTTGGATATAAAGCGCATTATCAGTAAGTTCTACTGATTTTATAGGTTCAAACCAAGTTTTATATGCTTGGTCTTGAATATTGTCCTTGATAAATGAAAGACAATTTTCCCAGACTGATTGCGCAGTTTTGCTCATAGTAATTTAAAAGTTATTGTTTTATTATCTTACAAAAAATAACGAATAAGGGATGTTTATTTTTTGGACTACAAATATGTGATAATAAATCGTTAAAAAAAAATTTTTTTTGATTAATTTTTTTAAAAATTTTGTTGTATATACGGACCGCTTTTTATTTTAATAATTAAACAAATAATAAATGCAAAAACATCAAATTCAAGTTCGAGTTAGATATTCTGAAACTGACCAAATGGGAGTAGTTTATCACGGAAATTACATACCCTATTTTGAAATTGGAAGGGTAGAGTGGCTTAGAAACAAAGGGGTTTCATATAAATCAATGGAGGAAAGCGGAATTGCATTGCCTATTGTTTCTATGAATATTAATTATAAAAAACCAGCTCGCTATGATGAATTATTAACAATTTCTACGGCTTTTAAAAGTCAATCTTCAGTTAAAGTTGAATTTGATTGCGAAATCCATAATGAGAAAAATGAATTGTTAACAACTGCTCATTTCATTTTGGTATTTGTCGACTTAACAACTGGCAAACCTGTAAACCCTCCAGATTATATAAAAGAGGTTTTATTGAAGTTAGATTAATCTAAATTAGATATTGAAATTTCAAATAATGAATCGAACATTTCGAATATTCTTTGAGCATTTTTTTTTCGTGTAACTATAATTATTTCACAATTGTCTTCCATTTTTTGGGTATAAATATCTAATTGTTTTTCTTTTATTATTCTCATTACCTTGTTAATGTTTTTATAATCCAATGTAATTTTATATTTTATATTTATTGTTTTTTCTATTATTGTAGCTTTTCCAATAACTAATTGCGCGGTGGTTTTATAGGCTGTTATTAATCCTCCCACACCCAATTTAGTTCCGCCAAAAAACCGAACTACAACAATTAATAAATTGGTTAATCCATAGGATTGAATTTGACCGTAAATTGGTATTCCTGCACTATTGCTTGGTTCTCCATCATCATTGGCTCGGAATTCAATTTTTTCAGTTCCTATTTGATATGCATAACAAAAGTGAACCGCACCCACATGTTGCTTTTTTAATTTTTCGATATGAATCTTAATTTCATCGGTAGTATTTATTGGAAATGCATAACCATAAAATTTACTATTTTTATCCTTAAATAGTATTTCTTCAGTCGGATTATCTATGGTTCTATAGGTGTCTTTTATTTCCAAAACTACTTAAAGGATTGCCTTTCAAACAATTCAATTACATCTTCTTTACCCTTCTGCAAATGCCAAACTTTTAATCCTGTTTTTTTTGCACCTGAAATATTGTCAAAATTATCATCTATAAAAAGTGTTTTTTCGGGTATTAAATTATTTTCATTGATAACAAAGTTAAATATTTCAATATCGGGTTTTCTCATTCCTAAATCAAAGGAAAAATATACCTTTTCAAAACAATTGTAAAATCGATAGTAAAAATCGTCTCCGCTTTTTTCTTTAAAATGATGGATGTGAATGGAATCGGTATTACTCAATAAAAAGAGTTGGTATTTTTTTGATAATTTTTCAATAAATTCTAATCGGTACTTTGGAAAATCCAATAAAATGCAATTCCAAGCATCAAGAACTTCATCTGGAGATGCATTTGGAACTAATTTATTCAGACCAACTAAAAAATCATTTCTAGAGATCAATCCCTTTTCGAAATTAAAATTCAAGTAATCTATTTCTGAACTCCATTTCTCCAAACCTAACTTATTTAAAGCTAATGGAGTTGCATTTTTATCAAGGTTGATAAATACATCGCCAAAATCAAAAATTAGGGTCTCAATCATCTTTTCTATAAATTAATAGAGTGTCTTTTTTGATATATTCTTTTGAATAATAGTTCTTATTTATTTCAGGGGCTTTTGTTCCTTCATTTATATATATGTCTCCAATAAATACTCTAGCTTCATCCCAAAGATCTTCATCAATTAAGGTTTGAATTGTTTTTCTTCCGCCCTCAATTATAACAGATTGAATGTTGTTTTCAAATAATTTATTTACTATTGCTTGTGAAGAATTGTTGTCAAAATCAATATTAATATTTTGAATTGTATCAGTATTTAAAGTCACTTCATTATTTGAAAAAACAATCGTTTTTGACTGATTATCGAGGACATTACTGAATGAATCAATAGAATTTTCCTTATCAATTATAATGCGAATCGGATTTTTTCCAATCCAATCCCGAACCGTTAGTGAGGGATTATCATCTATTATTGTTTTGGTTCCAACAAGAATTGCCTGTTCTTCGCTTCGCCATTTGTGAACTAATTGACGTGAATATTCATTGGAAATCCAAACTGGGTTTTGCTCCTTTTTATTTTTAGGACTGATAAATCCATCGGAACTTTCGGCCCATTTTAAAATAATGTAAGGTCGGCTTTTTCTATGGAATGTAAAAAATCGTTTATTGAGTTCGTTGCATTCCTTCTCTAATATTCCAAAACTAACAGTAACTCCTGAATCTTTTAATTTTTTAATTCCTTTCCCTGCAACATTACTATTGGGGTCAATTGTCCCGATAATTACATTTGGGATTTTATATTTTATAATTAAATCAGCACAAGGAGGTGTTTTTCCAAAATGACTACAAGGCTCTAAATTTACATAAAGTGTTGAAGATGATAGTAGTTCTTTATTTTGAACGGATTGGATGGCAATTACTTCTGCGTGAGATTCTCCTGACTTTTTATGCCATCCTTCACCAATAATTTTATTTTCAAATACAATAACGCATCCTACAAGAGGATTTGGGTAAGTTGTTCCCAATCCATATTTGGCTAATTCGATGCACCGTTTTATATATTTTTCTTGTACCTTCACACCGCAAAAATACGATTAAAATGTAATATGGAAAACATTAGAATTAGAGAAATCCAAAAGCAAGATAATGAACAAATGGCTGCAATAGTAAGAGAAGTATTAACTGATTTTGGTGCTCCAAAAGTAGGAACAGCCTATGCAGATCCTTATTTAGATACTTTATTTGAAGTGTACGATATACCAAGAGCCATTTATTTTGTTGTTGAAAAAAATGGTAATGTAATGGGTGGGGCTGGAATTATGCAATTGGAAAAAGCAAACAAAACTATTTGCGAACTCCAAAAAATGTATTTTCTTACTGAAATTAGAGGGCTAGGCTTTGGAACAAAACTAATGAATCTTTGTCTTGAAAAAGCAATTGAATTTGGTTTCGAAAGTTGTTACATTGAAACAATGTCTTATATGGATGACGCCCAAAAATTATATCGAAAATCAGGTTTTGAATATTTAGAGAATCAAATTGGAGATACCGGGCATAATTCTTGTGAAGTTTGGATGTTGAAAAAACTATAAATAGCTATGAAAATAAATAAATATAAAGACAATTTTATTAAATCGCTGTTACCGTTTTATGACGAAATCGAGGCGGAGAGTTTTTTTTATTTAATACTCGATAACAAACACCAATTAAGAAGAATTGATTTGGCTTTAGATGTTAATAAAGAATTTTCCGAGAAAGATATTTCGTATTGGAATACTGTTTTAGAAAAGTTAAAAACTCAAATTCCGATTCAATATATATTAGGTACAACTCATTTTTATGGTTTAGAATTTACTGTCGATGAAAATGTTTTAATTCCAAGACCTGAAACCGAGGAATTGGTAGATTGGATTATTAAATTAAATTGTAGAATATCAAATAATAAAAATATAAAAATATTAGATATTGGAACGGGAAGTGGTTGTATTGCAATTTCATTAGCAAATAATATTCCTGATTCAGAAGTTTTTGCGATTGACATTTCTGAAAAGGCACTGGATGTAGCAAAAAAAAATGCAATCCTTAATAAAGTTCCAGTGACTATGTTACATAAAAATATATTGGAAACAACTGATCTAAATCAGAAATTTGATATTATAGTTTCAAATCCCCCCTATGTTAGAAACATAGAAAAATCAGAAATTAAGCCAAATGTTTTGGATAACGAACCCCATTTAGCCTTGTTTGTTTCTGACGCTGAACCACTTATTTTTTATAAAAAAATTGCTGAGTTGGCT
>CALPMA020000035.1 GCA_943324545.2 Chitinophaga pinensis | reverse complement strand
GTCAAATTTGAAACCAAAAACACCTTAGTTAGACACTTCAAAATGAGCGGTTTAAAAAAATCGGTTATAAGAAATATGGAATTGATGATCATTGACGAAGTGAGTATGTTGCGCGCTGATTTATTAGACGCCATTGATTTTATGATGCAATCGGTACGAAAAAAGAAAGCCCCTTTTGGAGGAGTTCAAGTTCTTTTTATTGGTGATTTATTGCAATTGCCCCCTGTAATTCGAGACGAAGAGTGGAGCACATTGAGAAAATATTACAACGGTAAATTCTTTTTTCATTCCCAAGTAATTCAGCAAAATCCGCCACTTTATATCGAATTATCTAAGATATTTAGACAATCAGACGACGTTTTTATTTCAATATTAAACAATCTTCGAAACAACCAAATCTCCAACCAAGATATTGCGGTTTTAAATCAATATGTAAACCCAAATTTTGATTTAAATAAAAATAAAGGATACATCATTCTTACTACGCACAATGCCAAAGCCGACACCATAAACGCCAAAGCTCTAGATGATTTAGATGGAAAATTGATGATCTTTAATCCAGAAATTGTGGATGATTTTCCAGATAAAATTTATCCTATAGAACACAATTTACAATTGAAAATTGGCGCTCAAATTATGTTTGTTAAAAACGATCCTTCCATTGATAAACAGTACTTCAATGGTAAAATGGGATTCATAAAATCGCTGTCAAGCAATGAAATTTTGGTTCATTTTCCAGATGAAAATTTAACTATAGAAGTTGAAAAATTTGAGTGGCAAAACATCCGATACAAAATCAATGAAACAACCAAGGAAATCGAGGAAGAAATAGTAGGAACTTTCGTACATTATCCTATAAAATTAGCTTGGGCAATTACTGTTCATAAAAGCCAAGGGCTTACATTTGACAATGCAGTACTTGATGTATCGCAGGTTTTTGTTCCCGGCCAAGCATACGTTGCATTATCAAGATTAAGGAGTTTGAATGGCCTGATTTTGCTTTCGCAATTACAAATGAACGGTATTTCGAACGACCAAGACGTGATGGACTATTCCTTGAATAAAGCGTCAGAAGAGGTGCTTGCCCAATCGCTGCAACAAGACACCAAAAAGTACCTTCATAATTATTTAAAAGCAACTTTTGATTGGGCCGATTTAGCTCAAGAATGGAGAAATCACCAGTTTAGCTATAATGAAAAAGCGGAGGTTTCTGAGAAGTCAAAACACGCCGTTTGGGCCAAAAAGCAAGCAGAATGCATCCTAGAAATATTGGATCCATCCAAAAAATTTTTAATCCAATTGGACAAATTATTTGCTGCCGAGAATTTTGATATCAACCAAATAGCAGAAAGAATTCATGCGGCCTACAATTATTTTTTTGTTACCATGGACCGCGCCGTTTACGATATTTTGTGGAAATTGGAAGAAGTGAAACGTGCTAAAAAAGCAAAAGCCTATTTTGAAGAATTAATGCTATTGGAAGAAATTCAAATCAAAGCCGTTTTCCAATTAATGAAAGCTAAATTATTAATCAATACAGTTGCTTCTGGAGCTGAAATTTCTAAAGAAAATTTGACTTCCAATGAAATTATATCCTATAGAAACAATAAAATTTTCGAAATTCAAACGAAGTTCAAAGAGCTAAATATAAGCATTGTAGAAGACGATGTAGATGTAAATCGTTTCACTAAAAAGAAAAATTCAAAAACTGCAGCTCCTAAAAAATCCACCACACAGGAATCCTATGAATTATGGCTTCAAAGTAATTCAATAAATGAAATTGCGGCTATTAGAAAATTAACGCCACAAACCATCTATAGCCATTTTGCCAAGCTAATAGAAGCAGGGCAAGTCCAACTTCAAGACGTCATGCCAGAAGATAAAATAGAGGCGTTAACCCTTGTTTTCAAAGGATTTAAAGGAGAATCTTTAAACGAATTAATGGAAGTCCACGGCGATAAATTCACGTGGAACGACATGCGATTGTTTAAAGCGGCAATAGGAAAATAGTTTAGTTCAACCAATAAACGACCATTACGGCAGGAATAAAATAGATTACAATGGTACGAGCGCCATCATAATCTTTCGCTAATCGTTGTCCAAAAAGCAACATTAAAAGCGTAACACACGAGAATATTCCCGCATAAAAACCAAAAGTTCGGCCTTCATTTACGTACAATTCAATTGCGCCAACAATGCTTAAAACGCCTGATATTAATTCTAAAATCAGCACGTGAAACAAAGCAAAAGGAACTGCTTTTTTCAAGATTGTATTGGCAAAATGACCGGTTAACCAACCTACATTATCTTTCCAATGGAACATTTTATCGTAACCAGATTGTAAAAAAGTAATTGCTAAAAAAATCAAAACTAAAATAGAAGCTACATTATTCATAATTGGTTATTTTTTGTGAATTAAACGAGTAAGTTTTATTGATAAATCTGTTAAAATTATTTTTGCATTTCCATTTCGTTCAATGTGATACATCGCTTCGGAAAGTTCCTTAAAAATATCATTTATATTGTTTCCGTTTACAAATGGCGCAAAATTTTCCAATTGGAATTTTGGCACTTTCGTTTCCATGTAAACCAGTTTTTTTGTTTCGTAATTTAGCATTAAAGCCTGACGAAACATATCAATGCAAAAGTTCAAAAATTTCTTCTGCGTTTCCCTTCCTAAACCTGCAATTTGTTCGCTCCAAAGAATCAAATCCTGAATTGCTTCGGCATTTCCTTTGGCTCTAAAGGCTGCCCGAACCCAAGAAACAAACCATTCTTCAAACGGTAGTTCTTCACTTTCTTCGTCAAGTAAAAGTAATGCTTTATTATAATTTCCCTGCGATTGATGTGCAATTTTATCTGCCAAACTAGCCTCTATATTCTCTTTTAAAATCAGGCCATCGGCAATTACTTTTTCACTCAAACCGCTAAAATGCAACACTTGGCAACGCGATAAAATAGTTTGAATTATATCTTCTTCATTTTCTGCAATCAAAATAAAAACCGTTTTTTCTGGCGGTTCTTCAAGTAATTTTAAGAGTTTGTTGGAGGCAGTTACATTCATTTTTTCTGCCATCCAAACAATTACTATTTTGTGTCCGCCTTCGTAGGATTTTAAAGAAAGTAATTTCAATATTTCTTGCGCATCGTCAACGCGAATTTCCCCTTGCTTGTTTTGAACGCCTAAAATTTTGTACCAATCAAACAGTCCGCCATAAGGATTTTCAACAACAAATTGTCGCCAATCGGCCATAAAATCGATACTTTTGGGTTTTGTTTTTACGTCTTCTGTGGTTACAGTTGGAAAAATAAAATGCAAATCGGGGTGAGAAATAGAATTGAATTTTAGGTTACAAGATTCGTTTCCGTTGGTGTTTTCTCCATCAACATTCTGGCACAATAAATATTGAGCATAGGCAATTGCCATCGCTAAAGTTCCACAACCTTCGGGTCCTACAAACAATTGTGCGTGAGGAGTCCTGCCCGAAGACGCACTTTTTGTCAAATGATTTTTAATATAATCTTGTCCTAAGATTTGGGAAAACAGCATAAGGCAAAGATAATAGAAAGTTCTTAGAAAAGGTAATTTGAAGATTTGGTTATTCGGTTATTTGTATAACCACAAAACAGATAAGGTTTAATTTGCTATCACCCTAGTTGATTAATAGTCTCTTTACAAATTGTTTCTAAAACATTAAGATTAAGATCGGATAATTTTTTAAAGTAGATACACGCCTTTCCCATTTTGTATTTCCCGAGGTCTGACAGAAGAGGGCTGTAGTCTTTTTCTGGCGCCACCACATAAAGCGAAAATTCGTTTTTTCTAGGGGAAAACCCAATTAGCATGGAGTCGCCTTCATGACCGCTGGCATATTTATAATGGTAACTTCCAAAACCAACGATTGTTGACCCCACATTTTAGGCTCAAAACCCGACCATTTTTTCATTAATTCAATTAATGCTAAGCTGTCTTGTTTCTTTTGTTCGTTGTCCACAAAAGAATGGATAAAGTCGATTACAGCGATTTCGGTTTCGGTAGTTTTATTTTTTGTTGCCACTTTATTTTTTTTATTCAATTTTTCCCCAAGTTGTATTTTGTATGGTTATGTCATATCCCATTGCAATGTTTGTTTTTTTGTAGGTGTTACCTTTATTTTTTGTCCAATAGTATATTGATTATAATTGGAGACATTCAAAACTCTTATTGTATCTCCATTTTGAGTTTTAATAATTGACATTGACATACATTCTGATAAAAATTTAATATTAGATTTACGCATTTTATTATGCAAAATAATTATTCCAGTAAATGGGTCTTTCAACTCAAAATACTTCCACTCCTTTTGAACTAATTTAATGTAGTTAAGTTTTTGAACCTCTTCTTTAGTATTCTGAGAAAGCACAGAAAAACTAAAAACAATAAGAGGCATAAGATAATTTTTTTCATTTTCTTTATTATTAATACTAACGTTTGCGGCCTTCCGAAGTGGAGAAGTTCAAACTTGTTTTTGTTAAAGATAAATTATATTACTTAGTGCAAACGGAAATTTAACTGCCGTTTTTATTAAACAAAGATTTGAATGCTTCTTCTTTTTTCTTAGTGAACAAATCCTCTAAACTCGCAATCCTTTTATTTTTTATGACAATTCTGTTCTTTCTTTCTATTCTGTCATACATGTATCCATAAAACGTTCCTTTTCTATTTCTTTCCAAATAGTCGAATTGATATTTTTGATGAAAATAAGAGTCTCCTTTTAAATTTTTTGAAACATACAATAAGACAGTTTCATGTTCCGAAAAACCAGGATTTCCATAGTGGTCATAAGCAATAAAGTCAATTGTATCAATTTTTAGGTCATTAAATACGTTTTTAATTATTACGTATTTGCATCGAAAACCGCGGTCCATTATATAGTATTTTTTAATTAAAGCATGAACACTTAAAGAGTCATAAACGGTTTCACTATTTTTCTCTGCATTTGGATTAAACCCAACTACAGATATTTTTTTCCCAACGAAAGCGAATAAATTCACGTCTTTATTTTCAACGTAAAAATCATCGTTTAACTGTTTTGGAGCGGAACATCCAAATGAGGTAATTAGAATTATAATAAAGATATGTTTTCTCATATAATTGGGCCTTTTTAAATGGGCGCTAACGTTCCGACGCTTGCATAAGTTGCGAGCTTTATAACCGATTACTTTCAATTTAGCAATAATGTTTATTTTAATACCGAATATTCAATTTAGCACTGAACCCAACATTTTTCCAAACTACTGTTGGTGGTAGTATTTTTATCCGGGTTTAATTTTTGTGATTAAAATTCCAAATATTAAAGCAATAAAAAATACAAAAAAAACAAACATAATACCCAAGTATATGTAAGACAATAATATTTTCCATATTCTAGTTTTTTTTGGTAAGTAGTCAAAAAATTGATATAAAGCCCAAATAGTAAATCCTGCACCAATTAAATCTGGATTAGTTAAGATTGTCCACCCATTTTCTTTGTCAAATAAAAATAGTAAAGGCAAAAATACAATTCTCAATATTATGTGTAAACCCGACAGAAATGCGTTCATTACCAAATGTTGAATGAAATTATATCTTTCTTTTTTGAATGCCCAATAAGTTCCAAGTGAGGTAATTGGCAACAATAGCAATGTGGTAAATGCGTAGTGGGAACTTATCCATTCGGTAATTTTTTTTACGTCAATAATTTTTTGCTCTTCGGCAGTAGCACTAATTTGAATAGCTGAAGAAATGTCAAAATAGTGTATTAAAAGTCCGTAAATACCTGCTAAAACAAGAACTAACGAAATTGGTTTAAAATGTTTTATTCTTTGTCCTTCGATAAACTCTCTTATTGTATAGCCAGGTCTTGTAAAAAGTTGTTTAATAGTATAAAATATACCTTTATCAAAATGCAACAGTCCGTGCTGAATGTCGCGCCATAAGAAATGACTATTTATTTCGTGTGTATCTGCCGATTGTCCACAATGGTTACAAAATTTCCCTTTGAAATTCTGCTTGCAGTTTTTACAATGTTCTGTCATTTTATTTTTTTCTTGTCGATTTATAAAGATTTTAGCAAATAGCCAAGTCCAGCCACAACTCCACCAATTCCAAATAAGGAAATAGGTTTTCCAATTTCACTAATTAATACCCAAATTACTGCTATAAAAGCTGTAAGCGCAATTGCTTGGGCTGCTCTAGCCAATAATTTATCATTTGTCTTTTTTCTGTTTTTTATATTTTGACTGTCGTTTTAATATTGCCACCAACTTGTATATAGGCGCTACAAAAATTCAATTTTAGCTTCAAATTAGGGCGGAATGACGAAGCTTTGTTTCGCTTTATTTATTTCAAATATAGTAATTATTTACCACCAAAGTTCTCCCGTCCATTTTATTAAAATTAGGATCTATTACAAATCAAAATCATAATTCGTACCCTGAAATCCCAATTCTGACCTAAAAAAATAAAATTACTATCTTTGGGCCGAATTTAATTTCTAATAAAACCCATTTCAATGAAAACGCTTCAAGACTACAATTTTAAAAACCAAAAAGCCATAATAAGAGTCGATTTTAATGTTCCTCTAGACGAAAATTTCCACGTTACAGATACCACCAGAATTGAAGCCGCAAAACCAACCATAGACCATATTATTGCCGATGGCGGAAGCGTAATTTTAATGTCACACCTTGGAAGGCCAAAGGGCGTTGAAACTAAATATTCATTGAAACACATCGTGAAAACAGCTTCAGAAATCCTAGGAACCGAAGTACTTTTTGCTTCGGATTGTGTGGGTTATATTGCCGAAACGGCAGCTAAGAACCTACAACCAGGTCAAGTTTTATTGCTTGAAAATCTTCGCTTTTATGCCGAAGAAGAAGCGGGCGACGTTACATTTGCAAAACAATTGGCCTCTTTAGGCGATTTTTATGTGAACGATGCTTTTGGAACTGCTCACAGAGCGCACGCCTCAACTACAATTATAGCTCAATTTTTTGAAGGCAAAAAATGCTTTGGTGCTTTACTTACCAAAGAAATCGAGAGTTTGAATCGAGTTTTGAAAAACAGTGAAAAACCAGTAACCGCTGTTCTTGGGGGTTCAAAAGTATCTTCAAAAATTACTGTTATCGAGAATATTTTAGATAAAATAGATCACATGATTATTGGCGGCGGAATGACCTTCACCTTTGTGAAAGCATTGGGCGGGAAAATCGGAAATTCTATTTGTGAAGACGACAAAATGGAATTGGCGTTAGAGATTTTGAAAATCGCTAAAGAAAAAGGGGTGCAAATTCATATTCCTTTGGATGTGGTTGCCGCAGATGCTTTTTCAAACGATGCAAAAACTCAAATTGTGGATGTGAGAGAAATTCCTAACGGATGGCAAGGGCTTGACGCAGGTCCTAAATCGTTAGAAGCGTTTGGAAAAGTAATTATGGAGTCTAAAACCATCCTTTGGAACGGACCTTTGGGAGTTTTTGAATTACCAGCTTTCGCCAATGGAACAATTACTTTAGGAAAATATATTGCAGAATCAACATTAAACGGAGCGTTTTCATTAGTTGGTGGTGGCGATTCTGTATCGGCAGTGAAGCAATTTGGTTTGGAAGAAAAAATGAGCTACGTTTCTACGGGAGGTGGCGCCATGCTTGAAATGTTGGAAGGCAGAACCTTACCAGGCGTTGCAGCAATATTGGAATAAAAATTAGTTTTAACACTAATTTCAGATTTATTACGTTTATTACTATTAAATTTGCACAATATCTAATGAATTGATATGTAGCATTTTGACATTAATATTTATGAATATACAAAAAATAATCCTCGGCTTTTTTCTACTTTTATCACTAAATACCTTCGCTCAAGATCCTACTGGAGCATTGAAAAAGGAAACGAAAAACGCCTACCTCGATTCTATAAAATCCACTTTTGTTCAAGATAATATTGCTTCCTGCGTTGACAGTTTGTGGATGAAAGAATTGTCAAATTTGGACTTGTATAACGACCTATCTATTGATATTAAAAACATCAATATCGACAAAAAAGTAGATTTTGAATTGCCTACCGAATTATTAAAATCTAGATTAGCCCTAATGGACGCGAAGTCGCCCTTTAATATCGAATACAATCAAGGGCTTGAAAACATCATCAAATCATTTTTGAAAAATAGAAAGAAATCATTTGAAAGATTAATGGCTATTTCTGAGTTTTATTTCCCAATGTTTGAAGAAGCCATGGCGAGACAAAATGTCCCTTTGGAGATAAAATATTTGGCGGTGGTAGAATCGGCGCTGAACCCTAAAGCGGTTTCAAGAGTGGGCGCCACCGGATTATGGCAATTTATGTTTCAAACGGGAAAGCAATACGGATTAAACATAAACACTTATGTTGACGACCGAAGCGATCCTTTAAAAGCGAGTGATGCCGCGGCGTTGTATATGTCGAATATGTATAAAATTTTTGGCGATTGGGACTTGGTTTTGGCCTCTTATAATTCGGGTCCAGGAAATGTGGCGAAAGCCATCCGTAGATCGGGTGGTCAGCAAAACTTTTGGAATATTAGAAAGAATTTGCCAAAAGAAACGCAAGGATATGTTCCCGCATTTTTAGCGACAATGTACATTTATGAATACCACAAAGAGCACGGAATTGTTCCTAATAGAGCGGTAATAAAGCACTTTGCAACCGACACCATAATGGTAAAAAGGGAAATTACTTTCAAGCAAATTTCAGATTTAATTGATATTCCAGTGTCGCAATTGCAGTTGCTTAATCCTGCCTACAAAAGAGATGTAGTTCCTTTTATTTCTGGCGAAAATCACTATTTGCGTATGCCAAATGATAAAGTGGCGATTTATACTTCTAATGAAGATAAAATCTATGCTTATGTAAATTATGAAACCAGCAAAAGAGAACGACCATTCGAAAGCCGATATGCCTCTAAAGTTAACGAAGCAGAAGACGGTCATGTAGTTACTAAAACTAGATTCTATAAAATAAAACGCGGGGATAGTTTAAGTGAAATTGCTAATAAATATGGAGTCTCTGTATCAGAACTTAAAAAATGGAATCGTATAAGAGGAACCTACGCTCCACGAGGCAAAATGTTGAAAATATACAGTTATGATAACGTGGCCGTAAGCCCGAAAGACGCGGAATCGAAAGATGTTGCTGAGGTTAAAAAAGAGTTATCAGTCGCTGAGGAAAAACCAATAATTGCTGAAACCAAATTCAAGGAAGAGTTAGTAGTATCTTTGGTGACCACTACCAAGAAATATAAGGTTAAACGAGGCGACAACTTAAGTTCAATAGCAAATAAATACGGGGTTACTATTACAGATATTAAAGAATGGAACAACCTAAAAAAGAACAGTGTTGCTTCAGGAAAAGTGTTGAAAATCAAAATAACTGAAAAAGTAGCCTCTAAAGTTAAAAGAGAAATTAGAACAGATAGTAAAGCGACAGATAATAAAAATGAAGCGTTTGTCGCAAATGAAAAATCGACTAAAACGGAAAAGGAAACTTCCGCTGCCGAAACAAAAGCACCTGAATTTTATGTAGTTCAAAAAGGAGATAATCTGAGTAATATCGCTAAGAAATATGCTGTTTCGATAGACGATCTCAAAAAGTGGAATAATTTAACCAATGGAAACATCGCTTTGGGATTGAAGTTGAAATTAGCAATAGAAAATGAAAACGACACTCTAAATTCCGATGCTGATGTAGCTGCAAAAACAGAATACAAAACTCAGGAATATCTTGTTGTTAAAGGCGACAACCTTGGGAACATTGCAAAAAAGCATAAGGTTTCCCCCGATGATCTTAAACTTTGGAACAACCTTACCGATAATAATATCCAATTGGGAAGCACTTTAATAGTGGCTAAAACGGAAGTTGTGGTAGCCGAGAAAACAGTTAAAAAAGACAAATCAGCTTCTAAAAATAAAACTAGCGAGGAACATTATTACGTTCAAAAAGGGGATTCGCTTTATAAAATTGCCAAAAAATATCCTGGAATTACAATTTCAGATATAAAAAAATGGAATGGCATTAGCAATGAAAATCTTAAACCGGGAATGAAATTAAAAATTAGCGGTTAATACAATATCTTTACTTAAATTTGGACTTTAATTCATTTATAACAATATGAATAAAGTCCATTTTTTTTTGCTGCTTTCGGCTTTGTTTTTTCTATCCTGCAAAAACAAAACTGATAACTCCAATGAAAAAACTACTGGCGACATTAACACGATTTCTGTACTAATTGACGACCAACTTTGGAAAGGCGAGATTGGGGACACCATTAGAAATAAATTTGCCTCTTCCGTAATTGGACTTCCCCAAGAAGAACCTCAATTCACCATTAATCAATATCCAATAAAATTTTTAGAAGGATATGTTGTTAATAGCCGAAACAGTATTGTAATTAAAAAATCGCCCGCAAGCGAATTTGAAATTAAGAAAAATGAATTTGCCACCCCGCAAAACATTTTTTATATATCTGGAAGAAACACCTACGAAATTTTAGACGTAATTGACAAACACGCGGCTGAAATAATCCGATTGATGCGCGAAACCGAAATTTTTGAAAACCAGAGAGTTATTGATACTTCGATCATCAAAACCGACCGAATAAAAAAGAAATTTAAAATAGATATTAATATTCCAAAAGGGTATAACAACGTTTTGTCAAAGAGGAAATTTATGTGGTATAAAAAGGAAATTACTGGCGGAAGCACCAGCATTTTGATTTATCAAATTCCAATTAAGAACATTGAGGCGAGTTACAAATCAAGTTTAATTAAGAACGTAATTAAAACCAGAGATTCTATTGGACGGCTTTATATTCATGGAACCGAACGGTTTTCAAAAATGATTACAGAACAGGCCTATTCTCCGTATTTCCTGAAAACTAAATTGGCAAAAAGAACCGCATTTGAAACTAAAGGAACCTGGGAAATGAAAAATGATTTCATGTCGGGGCCATTCATAAATTATTGCATAAAAGATTATAGAAACCGAAGAATTGTAGTATTAGAGGGGTTTTGTTATGCTCCTTCGATGAAAAAAAGAGACTTAATGTTTGAATTGGAAGCGATCATAAAATCGGTTAAATTCATCAAAAAATAAAATTTTAAGATGCCAATTAGCTGGAAAACAAAATCCTTCGACGAACTTACAACGCAAGAATTATATCAAATATTGAGATTAAGATCGGAAGTATTTGTAGTAGAACAAAATTGTGTTTACCAAGATATCGACAACAAAGATCAAAAGGCGTTGCATTTATTTGGAACACTTGAAGGGGAAATAATTGTCTATTCTAGATTATTTAAACCGGGCGATTATTTCGAGTTTTCTTCAATAGGAAGAGTTGTTGTTGCAGAAAAACACAGGGATAAAAATTTTGGACACGATTTAATTGATCAATCGATTTTAGAAATCAAAAATCATTTTAACGAGCATAACATCACTATTTCTGCCCAATTGTATTTGAAGAAATTTTATGAATCCCACGGGTTTATTTCCACTTCAGAAATGTATTTAGAAGATGATATTCCTCACATAGAAATGAAAATCACCCATTAAATCTTGGTGATTACCAACTCAACTCTCCGATCATATTCCGAACCTTTTCCCAAAGGGACGGTGTTTCCATAACCTTTAAAAGTCATCCTCTCTTTAGCGATTTTCTTAAAAACCAAATAACTATAAACTGATGCCGCACGGTTTATAGAAAGCTCTCTTTTTCTAGTTTCAAGGTCAATTGCTTCTTTTTGATAATAGGGAATGCAACACACATGACCCTGAATTTCGAAATGAAAATTTTTGTATTTATTCAATTCTTTTACAATTAAATCCAACTGTTCCTTCGCCTTAAAATTCAATTTGCTACTTCCGCTTTCAAATAAAAGGTTTTCCAAATAGATGTGATCGCCTACAACTTGTTTTTTCGGAATGGAGTTATAAAACCCCGGAATTTCTATTTTTGGAAGTTCTTTTAAATTAATTACAACATCTACACGGCGATTTTTTGACCTCTTTTCGGGCAAATTTTCAATAATATCATCGTCAATTAAAATTCTTCCTTTACCCTCAATGGTTACAATTATTTTATTTTTAACGCCGTTATTTATTAAGGTTTCCTTGATAGTATTTGCTCTGTTAGTTGATAATATATAGTTATATTCCTCTTTGCCAATATCATCTGTATATCCAAAAATTTGTATTGAGGCAATTCTCGTTGAATCGGTTTTTTTAATATATTCAACTATTGATTTTACTTGAATCTCATCTAAATTATATTTATCAAACTCAAAATAAACCGATTGAACCACTTCTTCTTGGGCGCACAAATAGCTACAAAATAATATTGGCAATAATTTTAATATATTCATTTTATGGCATTAATATTTTATTATATTCCACTTCATTATTTAAAATATTTATTGCTTTTTTAAGCTCAGAATTATTTTTAGAATAATACAAATAAAGGCCTTCTTTATATTGATAACGCTTAATTATTTCATCGAGAATTAGATTTTTAATCTCTTTTTGATTTTGATTTAACAGATTTTCTTCACTTTTTTGCAGTGCCGAAAGTAATTGTTGGTATTCAATTGCTATTGATGCGTCTAATTTCTCTTTTTTTGCAGCGGTTAAAGTCTTTTTTAGCGCCAATTCAGTTTCTGTATCAAACGAGAACTTTTCACGTTTTAAAAATGCTTTAAAATTAGCAAAGTCCATATCAGAAATTACAGGAATTGTAGCTCCCAAATTTGGATTTTTGTAATAATACTCGGTTACAAAATTGAATATACCGTCGTTTTTAATCAAAGCCTCTGAAATATTGCTGAGTTTTGTTTCGTCTAAAACAACGTCTGGAAGAATTCCACCACCATCGTAAACCGTGCGTCCTTTTCTAGTTTTAAAGACGTTGTAATCCGTGGCAGCAGTTCGAATTGCCTTTCCGTCCTTGTCTTTATTGGAATAATCCAATGCCTGAATGCATCTTCCTGATGGGGTGTAATATCTTGAAATGGTTATTTTAATTTGAGTTCCATAACACAAATCAATTGGTCGTTGAACCAGTCCTTTTCCAAAACTTCGACTTCCAATGACAACCGCTCGATCTAAATCTTGCAACGCTCCTGCAACGATTTCAGAAGCCGAGGCACTTTTACCGTCCACAATAACTACCAATGGGATTTCAGTATCTATAGGCTCTCTAGTAGTTTTGAATGTAACGTTGTTTTTTTCATTTTTTGATTTTGTAGTAACAATAATTTCATTTTTCGGCACAAAGAAATTACAGATATTTACGGCTTCATTCAACAAACCGCCCGGATTTCCTCTTAAGTCCAGAACAATCTTTTCTGCACCCTGTCTTTTTAATTGTTCGAGAGCTTCTTTAACCTGTGTCGATGCCTTATTTGTAAATTGATTGAGAACAATATAGCCCGTTTTGTTATCTATTTTACCAAAGTATGGAACCGCTTTTATATCTACCTCTTCTAAAATCAACTGGGCCGAAAGCGCTTTACCTTGGCGGATGAATTTTATGTCCACTTTAGCATTTTTTCCTCCTTTCAACAACTGGCTTGCATCTTCTTTGTAATCGGCTAAATTAATGTCTCCTATTGAAATAATTTCATCTCCGCATTTAAGTCCCGCCTTATCAGCAGGATAGTTTTTGTAGATTTCTTTTACGATTAATTTGACTTCTTTCCGAGTGATTACTGCTCCTATTCCGGTGTATTCGCCGGTATTATTAATTTTGAATTTAACAACATCTTGCTCATTGAAATAATTAGTGTAGGGATCTAATTCGGCCAACATACTTTTGATGGATTTATCCATTAAATCACCTGGATTTACTTTGTCTACATAATTACTATTTACCGCTTTGAATAGTGTGGTAAAAATTTCTATTTGCTTGGCAACTTCAAAAAAATCGTCTTTAAAGCTAACGCCAATAAACAGCATTCCACTTGCCAATATTGGAATTACATATCGTTTTTTTAGGAATTTATACATGATATAATTTTATTTTATTTCTTTTTTTTGAGCTTCCAAAAATTTTTCAAACAATTGAATTGTCTTTTTATTGATTTCTTCAAATGCCAAACGGTCTTTGCTTTGATATAAAAACATAAACGAAAAAGGCGTTGTTAAATTATTCAATAACAAGTGCTTGTGGAGGCGATAAGATTCGCGTAGCACCCTTTTAAAATAGTTTCTGTCAACTGCTTTTTTAAAATGTTTTTTAGAAACAGAAACCCCCATTTTAATAGGAATATCCTCTCCAAAATTACCCTCAATATAAACCAATCGCAACGGATATTTCGAGACCGACTTTCCTTTTGAAAAAAGTAAATCAATAGTCGTTTTGCTTTTTAGTTTTTCCGCTTTTGAATAGGTGAAGTTCATTTTAATTTCAAATTCTGATTTACAAATGTACGAATGCTTATGAAATAAAAAACCACGGAACGATCCCCGTGGTTTTTGTATTTAATTTATAATTTTAAAGTGTTTCTTTCAACCATTTGTAAAATTCCTTTTGCCAAACTTGTGCGTTTTGAGGTTTTAAAACCCAGTGATTTTCTTCTGGGAAATACAAGAATCTACTTTTAATTCCGCGCAATTGCGCCGCTTGAAAAGCCTCTTGCGATTGGCCAATAGGAACTCTAAAATCAATTCCACCTTGAATAATTAATATTGGCGCATTCCATTTATCTACGTGGTTTGCAGGATTAAACTCGGCATAGGCTTTTTGGGCCACTTTGTTGTCTTTTTCCCAATAAGCACCCCCAAAATCCCAGTTATTGAAGAAAACTTCTTCGGTAGTTCCAAACATACTTTGCGTATTAAAAACACCATCGTGAGCTATAAAAGTTTTGAATCTGTTATTATGAATTCCGGCCAAATAAAACGCAGAATATCCACCGTAACTAGCTCCAACACATCCTAATCTTGCTTTGTCTACATAGTTTTCTTTGGCCACATCGTCAATTGCTGAAAGGTAATCTCTCATCACTTGTCCGCCCCAATCTTTACTAATTTGCTCGTTCCATTCTACACCATGACCATACATTCCTCTTCGATTTGGCGCCACAACAATGTATCCGTTAGCGGCCATTAATTGGAAATTCCAACGGAAAGAGTAAAATTGAGTTAAAGGAGATTGTGGTCCGCCTTGGCAATACAATAGTGTTGGGTATTTTTTTGAAGCATCAAAATTAGGAGGTAAAATCACCCAAACCAACATTTTTTTACCGTCGGTGGTGGTTACATATCTTCTTTCTGTTTTGCTTAAAGCCAATGTGGAGTAGGTTGCTGAATTCACATCCGACAATTGATTCCATACTTTTTTCTTTAAATCATAAGAATACAATTCGGCAGCGTGGTTCATATCTGATCTGGTAACGAAGAATTTATCGCCTACAATTCCTACCAATCCTGACACATCGAAATCACCATTGGTAACCTGAACTACTTGTGGCAATTTTTTTGTTAAACCCGGAAAATCAACCACAAATAATTGAAGTGTTCCATCTATTGGTGCTTGAAAATAAACTCTCTTCCCGTCTTTACTCCAAATAAAACTCTCTACACTTCCATCCCAATTTGCCGTTAGGTTTATTGTTGTCCCTTTAAAACTAACTACAATATCGTTTTTATCGGCTTCATAACCGTCGCGCTTCATTTGCAACCACGTTAAATTTCCTGTTGGAGAAAATGTTGGATTGGTATCATAACCTAAATTTCCTTCAGTTCTGTTTTCTGTAATTCCAGTTTCAAGATGGTATTCGTAAATGTCAGTATTGGTAGAAACAGCATAAGCCGTTCCTGCTTTTTTCTTGCAAACGTACAAAATGCTTTTGCTGTCTGGTGACCAAATGTAATCTTCATCGCCACCAAAAGGTTTTTGAGGCGCATCGAAATTTTCCCCCTTCATAATGTCAATTCCATCTGATTTTTCTTCGTTTGATTTATAAAAAACATGATTGAATTTACCTTCGTTCCATGCGTCCCAATGGCGATAATCTAATCCGTTATAGATTTGAGCATTCGATTTATCCAAATTAGGATAAAAATCTTTCCCGTGAACTTTATCGATTTTCACTTCTTCGTTATAAACCTTGAATTTCCCGTCAGGAGAAACATTTTTATCAATCAATAAAGATTTGTAATCGGTAATTTCAACAGCATTTCCCCCATTTATTGGCATAGAATAATACTTAAAATTTGATTTGTTTTCTTCTACAGAAGGC
This sequence comes from Chitinophaga pinensis, assembly GCA_943324545.2. GTDB lineage: Bacteria > Bacteroidota > Bacteroidia > Flavobacteriales > Flavobacteriaceae > Flavobacterium. Next base: position 846 of record CALPMA020000035.1, on the reverse strand, counting down.
GTTGAAACTTTATAAATAATATTTTTCTCGTCTTTAGAAATTCCTAATGGAGAAATTCTACCTAATTTCCAAAGTAATTCAGGCGACATTAAATTTTGAGCTACAACCGCATTTACACTCATGGTAATTAAAGTTAAAATCAGTAATTTTTTCATAGTTTAATTTTTTTCAAGTTTTAAAAGTACTCAAATTTTCTAACATATTTAATTTTTCTAAGGATCAAAAAGCTGTGAATAATAATTTACATTATTATTATATCCCAAGATTAATTACATTTGAAATAAAAAAAGATGCAGCTCAGTTATTGGGAAATAAAAAATTGGTTTACCAATGTTGATTATACCGTTGTAGGAAGCGGAATTGTTGGCCTTCACGCTTCATTACGACTTCGCGAACGATTTCCTAATAGTAAAATAATTGTGCTTGAAAAAGGCATCTTACCTCAAGGCGCAAGTACTAAAAATGCCGGTTTTGCCTGTTTTGGAAGCTTGTCTGAAATTATAGACGATCTTAAATTCCATTCTGAAGAAGAAGTTATTAATCTGATTAAAAAACGTTGGGAAGGGTTAAAATTATTACGAAAACGCATTGGCGATGAAAAATTAGATTTCAAACCTTTTGGCGGATACGAGTTGTTTTTAAAAGAACACGAATCGGATTATTTAGAGTGTATCAATAAACTTCCTTTGATCAACGAAATTTTGAAACCCCTATTTAAAGCCGATGTTTATTCTAAAGAAATAGATCGTTTTGGGTTTAACGGAATATTTGAAAGTGTAATTTTCAACCCTTTTGAGGGCCAAATTGACACTGGAAATACGATGCAAGAATTATTAAAACAAGCTG
>CALPMA020000034.1 GCA_943324545.2 Chitinophaga pinensis | reverse complement strand
GTTTATATGGATTGTGACAATATGAATGCACAATTAGGATTAACAAATCCATCTACAATTGGTGCCGATGTTTGTCACTTGAATCTTCATAAAACATTTGCAATTCCGCATGGTGGAGGAGGTCCTGGTGTTGGCCCAATTTGTGTTGCCCCACAATTAGTGCCATTTTTACCCTCAAACCCTATTGTTTGTACTGGAGGAGAAAACGCCATCACTGCAATATCTGCAGCGCCTTGGGGATCAGCCTTAGTATGTTTGATTTCTTATGGATACATTTCAATGTTGGGAGCAGAGGGTGTTACAAATGCTACTAAATATGCAATTTTGAATGCAAATTATATTAAAGAGCGTTTGAACGGTCACTACGATACTTTGTATTCTGGTGAAATGGGACGTGCGGCTCATGAAATGATTATAGAATGTCGACCATTCAAGCAAAAAGGGGTTGAAGTTACAGATATCGCCAAGCGATTGATGGATTATGGTTTTCATGCACCTACCGTTTCTTTCCCAGTTGCAGGAACGATGATGATAGAGCCTACTGAAAGTGAAAATTTAGAAGAGTTGGATCGTTTTTGTGATGCTATGATTGAAATTAGAAAAGAAATTGAAGCAAGTACAATGGAAGATCATGACACGGTTTTAAAAAATGCACCTCATACTTTAATGATGGTTACCGCTGATGTTTGGAGTTTCCCTTATACTCGTGAAAAAGCCGCTTTCCCATTAGAATACATTTCTGAAAATAAATTTTGGCCTACCGTTAGAAGAACGGATGATGCTTATGGGGATAGAAATTTAGTTTGTTCTTGTGCTCCAATTGAAGCCTACATGGAAAGTTAAAAACAAAATATTTAACAAGTTATATCCATCTTAAAAGTCAAATTTTGAGATGGATTTTTTATATTTGAATATGAAAGACATAGAAACTCAAGATGATTTATATTTTTTAGTCGATAATTTTTATCAAAGATTATTATCTGATGCTTCAATAAGTTATATTTTTACTGATGTAGTGAAAATAAAGTTGGAAGAACATTTACCGATATTAGTGACCTTTTGGTCACAAGCAATTTTTGATACGGGAGGCTATTTCAATAATCTTACCAAAATCCACTTGGATATTAATGAAAAAGAAAATCTAACTCCTGAGTTATTCACCATTTGGTTGAACCATTTTAATGTTGCTGTAAATGAAAATTTTATTGGAAGTAACGCAGAGAAAATTAAAACTCAAGCCTTAAGTTTAGCAACCGTAATGCAAATTAAAATAAATATTGATAATAAAAATAAATAATCAATAAGTATTGAACTCAAAATTTGCTTAATTCATAATTACACCCCTCTCAAGGTTAATTTATCGTTAATTGACAAATTTAATTATTAAATTAGCTTGCAATTATATTTCAAAACGATGAACATAAAAATAACAGGTTCTGGAAGTTACATCCCAGAAATAGTTGTAACCAATTTAGATTTTGGGAAACATCAATTTATGAATGAAGACGGGACGCCATTTGCTTATAGCAATGAAACCGTAATTGGAAAATTTAAAGGTATTACCGGAATTAATGAAAGAAGGTATGCTGAACCCTCAGTAATTACCTCTGACATGGCCTATTTAGCTTCTGATAAAGCAATAAAAAACGCAGGTCTTGACCCTGAATCGTTAGATTATATTATTGTTGCCCATAATTTTGGTGACATAAAAAGCGGCACCATTCAATCGGACGCTTTGCCCTGTTTAGCTGCTCGTGTAAAAAATAAATTACAAATTCAAAACCCAAGATGTGTTGCTTTTGATATTCTATTTGGTTGCCCAGGATGGATTGAAGGCATGCTACAAGCCTATGCTTTAATAAAATCGGGGATGGCCAATAAATGTTTGGTTATTGGGGCTGAAACATTATCAAGAGTGGTTGATCCTCATGATCGAGATTCCATGATTTATGCCGATGGTGCAGGAGCAACCATAGTAGAATCCACTAATGAAAACTGCGGTATATTATCCCATGAAAGTGCTTCCTACACCTATACTGAAAAAGATTATCTTTTTTATGGAAAATCGTATAATACTGATTTAGATCCAGATGTTTTTTATATTAAAATGCAGGGTAGAAAAATATATGAATTTGCTTTAAGTAATGTTCCTACTGCAATGAAAAGTTGTTTGGAAAAAAGTGGAATTGCTGTTGAGGAAGTGAAGAAAATTCTAATTCACCAGGCTAATGAAAAAATGGATGAAGCAATAATCAATCGTTTTTATAAATTATATAACCAAACTCCCCCAGAAGGAATAATGCCAATGAGTATAAACTTTTTAGGGAATAGTAGTGTTGCTACCATTCCAACATTATTTGATTTATTGATAAATAATCAACTTGAAAATCACGAAATAAAAAAAGGAGATATTTTACTTTTTGCTTCTGTAGGTGCTGGAATGAATATAAACGCTTTCGTTTATAGGTATTAGAATCTTAATCTTAGCAGCATTTTTTCAAACCAATAATTGTAAGAATAAACTAATTTTAGTTTGTAAATAACCAAAAGATTTAATGATATGCAGAATAGCGTTTTGCATATTAAATTAAATAAATGGTTTTTTAATATCGGTAAATTGTAGCTAATAAATAATACAACCACAAATACCAATACCAGTTTTAAATACGAATTATCGAAAGGTACTATTTTGAATTTGTTATAAATAAATAGCAATTTTGAGAAATTAAAAAGCAACATTGAAATTAATGATGCTACCGCAACTCCCTCAATCCCATATTTGAATACATTAATAAACAGTAGATTAAGAGAAACATTTAATACTATTAGCAAACCAATTGCTATTAAATTGAAATTGTAATATTTAGAATAGGTTATAATTTCTCCATTAAATCCAGTACCCATATTTATCAAAACGTTAAATCCTAATATTAAGATCACAGGAATTGAACCCATTAGATTTTCATGTGTTGGTAACAGCATAAATAAATTATCAATTCCTAAGAAAATGCAACTGTAAAGTAGCGCACCAATAAAGAAAAGCAGCTTAGAGATCTCCTTGTATTTTAAATCTAGTTCAGCGATTTGATTGTTTTTTATATAGTTTGAAATTATTGGCGCATACAAAATAAAGATTCCAGTAGCAGGTACTGCAAGGGCAGAAGCCAATGTTATTCCGATACTAAAAGTACCATTTGCCTCCATAGAAATAAATTTCGGAATCATTATGGAGTCAATTCGAAAGGCAAATACTGATCCTAAACTTCCTGCAAATGCAAACATTGAAAAGCGGTACATTTCTTTTTTACTAATAGTTGAAAATAACGATCTGAAATTGAAATCAAATTTAGGTTTGAAGAAATAAAACAGATAAATCCCAATAAAAACAGCTATCAATCCATAGGAAATTATATAGAAAAGTAACGATTCTTGGACCGTATAAAATTGGTTTAATACCATTATAAAAACCAATGGTAATATCAGTTTAGGGATAATATTATCAAAAAATGTGGGAATAGCTATTTTTCCAATTATAGTTGATTGCTTTTTAAACAAATCGATTAAAGCAAGAGATAATCCAATTGGGAAAGCCAAATAAATATATTTAAAACCTGATAAAGCCGGAAGTAAAGAAGCCAATCCTATTATTGAAAGTAAAATTGACCCTATTGAAAAAATGGACAAAACACTATAGGAAAAAAGTTGTTTTTCTTGATTGGAATCTAATTTTGGTCCAAATTTGATAAGCGTTTGTGAAGCTCCTAACAACATTATTGGGAATAAAATCTGTGCTAAAGATTCAACATACCTAAAAACACCAAGCATTTCTTTATTTTTAGGATAAATAAAAAGGGTGGAAATAATTCCGATAATTATTCCTAAATAATTGATTAGGGTAAAGAAAAAAGCCTGTTTGTGGGTTTCTTTATTTGACATAATTATAGAGGTGAAACACCATTTATTCCTTTAATTGAATTTACTCGGATTTTTAAAATCATTCTAATATTCAAAAGTAAGTTAAAATAATACAAAAGAAGTTTAAAAAACAAAGAAATGGTATTTAAAAAACCTTGACTTAAACAATGAAATTTTGTTAACCCTAAAACCGATTTCAATCCTCTTAAATATGAACTTAAAAGGGAATAATTACAATTAATTATCTCATTTAAAACTAAATATTTAGATTGTAATACTACTTTATTGGAATTTAATTTTACAATTCGATCATGACAAATAGCAGAATTTTTTGCAACCCCAATTTTATATCCTTGGTATTTAACTCGCTCACAAAAATTTCTATCTTCACCATAATGATTAAATATCGGATCAAAATAGCCTGTTTTTAAAAAGCATTCTTTTGAAACTAACCAGGCTGCAGCATTAATAAATGGCACAATTCTAATTGATTCTGACTCTTCTTCCACTCTAGATCGATTGAAATAGGTATTAAAATTTTCATCTAAAGTTGTTTCATTAGCAGTGTAATGCAGTGGACTAACGATACCTAAATTTGGGTTTTCGAATAAGACTTCAACTAAATTTGAAATAGTATTTTCATAGATCCAAGTATCTTGATTTAATAAAAAAATCGCTTCGGCACCTTTTTTTATAGCCAAATCAATTCCAATATTATTGGCTTTGCCAAAACCTAAATTATTTTTATTTTGAATTAGTTCAATAGCACTGAATTCCTTTAATATATTAATTGTTTCATCCATTGATGCGTTGTCAACGATAATTATATCAACAGGATAATTTGAATTTAACAGAGAATTCAAATTCTTCTTAATCCAAATTTCCCCGTTAAAAGTAACAATAACAACAGCTATTTTCTTTTTCAAATGAAAGTTATTTTTTAATCACTACAAAAATAATGATATTTGCAGTAGACTTTATAAAAAAATGAAATATTACATTATTATTCCTGCTCACAATGAAGCAGATTTTATTGCGTTGACATTAGAATCTTTGGTTTCACAAACTGTTGTACCTTCAAAAGTGGTGGTGGTTAATGATAACTCTACAGACCAAACTGCGGCAATAGTTGAAGGTTTTATTAAAAATTATCACTATATTTCATTGGTAACCAAAACTTCAGAGGCGATTCATTTGCCGGGAAGTAAAGTAATTCAGGCTTTCCATAAAGGATTTGAAACAATTGATTCTGAATATGATATTATCGTAAAATTAGATGCCGATTTGATTTTACCCAACAATTATTTTGAGACTATTTTAGATCATTTTAAGAGGGATAGTCAAATTGGAATGTCCGGAGGATTCGCATATATTGAAAAAAAGGGGGATTGGATATTGGAAAACTTAACTGATAAAGACCATATTCGTGGTGCGTTCAAAGCTTATAGAAAAGAGTGTTTCCTTCAAATAGGTAATTTAAAACCAGCAATGGGTTGGGATACTGTTGATGAATTGCTTTGTAAATTCTATGGATGGAAAGTGGTTACCGATTCCTCTTTAAAAGTTAAACATTTAAAGCCTACAGGCGCCAATTATAATAAAATTGCCAGGTTTAAGCAAGGCGAAGCTTTCTATTCAATTGGTTATGGTTTATTTATTACTGCAATTGCTTCTTTGAAATTAGCTTTTTTGAAAGGGAAACCAATATTGTTTTTTGATTATATTCAAGGTTTTTGGAAAGCTAAATTAAGTCGTAAACCACTATTAGTTACTATTGAACAAGCAAAATTTATTAGGAATTATAGGTGGAAAAAGATGAAAGAAAAGGTCTTTAAATTATCAAATGGTTGATTTTTCAAAATTAACATAGCTAATTATTCAAAAGTCGTAACTTATAGTTAATTTCGCCAATATATTAATTTTATGATGCTCCTTCGTTATATATCACAAATCGGAAAATACTTCATAATGTGGGGTGAAATTTTCAAAAAACCAACCAAATGGTCGGTAATGAAAGTTCTTATCTATAAAGAAATTGACGATTTAATAATAGGTTCGCTTGGAATTGTGGCATTTATCTCCTTTTTTGTGGGTGGAGTGGTAGCAATCCAAACGGCTTTAAACTTAACTAATCCATTAATCCCAAAATATTTAATTGGATTTGCAACAAGACAATCAGTAATTTTAGAATTTGCACCTACTTTTATTTCAATTGTAATGGCTGGAAAAATGGGGTCATTTATTACTTCAAGTATAGGAACCATGCGTGTTACAGAACAAATTGATGCTTTGGAAGTTATGGGAGTTAACTCTTTGAATTATTTGGTTTTTCCTAAATTAGTTGCGCTATTATTATATCCTTTTTTAATAGGTATTTCAATGTTTATAGGTATTTCAGGTGGTTATATTGCTGCAGTTTATGGCGGTTTTGGCACTGAAGCCGATTTTGTATCTGGATTGCAACAAAAATTTATCCCATTTCATATTGCCTACGCATTTATTAAAACATTTATTTTCGGGCTTATACTAGCTACAATCCCTTCGTTTCACGGTTATTACATGAAAGGTGGTGCACTTGAAGTGGGTAAAGCAAGTACCGTTTCATTCGTTTGGGTTTCCGTTTCTATTATTGCAGTGAATTATATTTTAACGCAACTTCTTTTGACCTAATGATTGAAATAAAAAACATAGAGAAGTCATTTGGCGAAAGCAAAGTCCTTAAAGGAGTTTCTTCTATTTTTGAAACCGGAAAAACCAATTTAATTATTGGACAAAGCGGTTCTGGAAAAACAGTATTGCTAAAAAGTTTACTCGGAATTCATTCTCCAGAGGTAGGAACAATATCTTTTGATGGAAGAATTTACTCTGATTTATCTGCGGAAGACAAAAGAGATTTACGAACAGAAATTGGTATGGTTTTTCAAGGAAGTGCCCTTTTTGATTCTATGACTGTTGAAGAAAACGTAGGTTTTCCTCTAAAAATGTTTACTAATAATTCAAAATCCGAAATTCAAGATCGAGTTGATTTCGTTTTGAAAAGAGTAAATTTAATTGATGCAAATGGAAAGTTTCCTGCTGAAATATCTGGCGGAATGCAAAAACGTGTAGCTATTGCAAGAGCAATTGTAAATAATCCAAAGTATTTATTTTGTGACGAACCTAATTCTGGATTGGATCCAAATACGGCTATTTTAATTGATAATTTGATCAAAGAAATAACCGAAGAATATAATATTACAACTGTAATAAATACTCACGATATGAATTCCGTTATGGAAATAGGTGAGAAAATTATCTTTTTAAAAAACGGTATAAAAGCATGGGAAGGAACTAAAGAAGAGGTGTTTATAACTGACAATCAGGCAATAGTTGATTTTGTTTATTCTTCTAATTTATTTAAAAAAGTTCGTGAAGCATACCTAAAGCGTTAATAAATTAAAGTTTTAAACTTGCAACTACACCTTTTATTTCTTGCTCCTTCGATTTCGGATAAATAAGTAAAACATTGTCTTTATCAACTACTATAAAATCTTCCAAACCGTCAATAATTACTAATTTGTCTTTTGACGTACTGATAATATTGCTTGAAGAATTTTTTAACAAAACAGTTGCATTTACTACTGCATTATTATTAGCGTCTTTGTCTAATTTTTCATGCAATGAACCCCAAGTTCCTAAATCATTCCAATCGAAAGCTGCAGGCAAAACATATACATTTTTTGCTTTTTCTAAAATGGCATAATCGATAGACACATTTTCAGCATTTGCATAATTATCATTTATAAATTTAGCTTCTGAATTGGTGTTGTAATTTTCAAATCCTTTTAAAAACAATCCCATCATTTGAGGTTGAAATTTTTCAAAAGCTTCAACTATAGATTTTACTGACCAGATAAAAATTCCTCCATTCCATAAAAAATTCCCACTTGCAAGAAATAATTTTGCAGTTTCATAATCTGGTTTTTCTCTAAATTGATTTACTGTTTTTATTGGATTTGGGTCTGTTTTATTATATTCAATATACCCAAAACCTGTATTTGGAAATGTTGGTTTTATACCTAATGTCATCAAAGAATTTTGATTTAAACAAAAGTCAAAACATTGCTTCAAATTTTCTGTAAAAAGAGCTTCATCTTCAATCCAATGGTCGCTTGGCGCCACAACCATTACTGCATCAGGATTTTGTTTTTTTATTTTCAAGGATGCATACAATATACATGGTGCAGTATTTCGCATTGCTGGTTCCAATAATACCTGCTCTTGTTTTACCATTGGCAATTGTTCTAGAACTAAGTTGTTGTATTTTTCATTGGTTAGAATTAAAATATTTTCAACAGGAATTAGTTTCGATAATCTACTAAATGTTTTTTGAATTAGAGTGTCTCCTGAACCAAGCATGTCGTGAAATTGTTTTGGAAATTCGGATGTACTAACTGGCCAAAACCTTGAGCCAACTCCACCAGCCATTAAAATGGCATAATAATTTTTATTCATTTTTAATTATTTAATAGCTCTACTTCGGCATTTGGATTAAATAAATAAATTCTCCCTGAATTTATTTCTACACATTCGTATCTTTTAACTCTTTGGTCTATTTTTTTGAAAATCTTTCCATTTGAAATTCTAAAAACACTTCCATTAGGGATTTCAAAGATATAATTTTTATCGTTTTGTTCGTCATATTGTTTTAATGCCAATGATAATTTTTCATCTGTATCACTACTAGCTTTAGGGTTTTTGAAATGTCTTGCTAATAAAGGCAATAAATTTGAGGGAAAAATTTCAGGACGAATAAAAGGCACCATTAGAATTTGAAAGCTATATTTCCATTTGTCACCATGTGGCTTGATATTTCTGCCAAATTTTTCAAAGGCTACTAAATGAGAAATTTCGTGAATTAATGTAATTAGAAATTTGTATTTATTTAAATTGGCATTTACGGTAATTTCATGTTTTCCGTTAACTCCTTTTCTATAATCTCCATGTCTAGTAACCCTTTCGTTAACAATTTTAAGATGTACTTGATTGGCTACAATTAATTCGAATACTGGTTTTACAGCATGTTCAGGAATATATTTTGATAAAGTTTCGTTCAAGACTTTATTTTTTTAAGGAGTTGATGATGAAACTTGTAGCACTTTTCCGTTATAGTATTTATTTCCAGTTAAGGTAAAATCAAAAATATAATTTGCCATTTCAGTTGAAGTTAGAGGAGCCTTGTACCCGGGAAACGCTTCTTCTAACATTTCTGTTTGTACGCTACCTAAAGCTAAAACATTAAATGCAATCCCCCTTTCTTTATATTCCTCAGCGAGTAATTCTGAAAGTGTAATTACCGCACCTTTGCTTGAACTGTAAGCAGATAATCCTGCAAATTTCATGCTCCCTTGAATTCCACCCATGCTGCTAATTGTAACCACATGGCTTCCGCTAGTAAGAAATGGTAAGCAAACACGTGTTAAATTAGCAACTCCAAAAACATTTACTTTGTAGATATTTTCAAATTCTTCCGATGTCGTTTGGTCAAATGGTTTTAATAATAAAGCTCCTGCATTGTGAACAATAGCATCAATTTTTTTTACTGATGCAGTTAAAAATTGTTCTACTTGAGTCAAATCTACTTCCTTTGACAAGTCTACAGAAAGACATGTTATATTACTATTTTCAATTAATATTTGAGGTATGTTTCTTGAAAGTGCTATAACAGTGTGGCCAGCATTTGCGAATTGCAAAGCCAATTCTAATCCAATTCCTCTTGAAGTACCTGTAATTATTATGTTTTTCATAATGCTAAATTAAATAAAATTTCATAAATATCTCAAGGTTTTTGAAAATTGAATTATATTTTTATGATAATTAAAATTATCTAAATCCTTTAATAATTTCAAAGTAATTCTAATCTTAATTTCTTATTTTTGACAAGGTTCAAATTTATTTTTTGAAATTAAGCCAAATGAAACGACTATTAATTCATTTATTGTTCCTAATACCATTCTTTGCTATTTCTCAATCGGATTTTGAAAAAGCTGAAAAATGGTATCAATTAAAGAATTATGAGCAAGCAAAAGTATTGTTTGAAAATTATTTAAACGGAAATCCGAACAACCTAAAAACGATAGAATATTTAGGTGACATTGAAGGACATAATAAATCCTGGGACAATGCAATTTATTATTATAAAAAATTGAAGTATTTAAAACCTTTTGAAGCAAATTATTATTATAAATATGGTGGAGTTTTGGGAATGAAGGCCAAGATCAGTAATAAGTTTAAGGCTCTCGGAATGATTTCAGAAGTAAAATCATCATTTGAAAAAGCAATTTCTTTGAATCCTAAACATATTGAAGCTAGAGTTGCTCTAGTTGAATTGTATTTGCAATTACCTGGAATTGTTGGAGGAAGCGAAAAAAAGGCACTACTTTATGCAAATGAAATAGCCCAAATATCAGCAGTTGATGGTTATCTTTCTAAAGGCCATATTGCAGAATATTTTGGAAGATTTAAAGAAGCAGAAGTTCTATATAAAAAAGCAGTAGAAATTAGTAAATCTAAAAATTCTTATCGAATTCTAGCTAGTTTATATAAAAATAAAATGGGACAACCTGAAAAAGCAAAGTCAATTTTAGAAGAAATAAATAATTAAGAAATAATAGATTTTAATAAATTAAGAAAATAATGCGTACTCATTTTATAGCAATTGGAGGAAGCGCGATGCACAATTTAGCCTTGGCATTGCATAATAAAGGATATCAAGTTACAGGTAGTGATGATGCCATTTTTGAACCCTCAAAATCCAGATTAGAAAAAAAAGGAATTTTACCAAATGAATTAGGCTGGTTTCCTGAAAAAATAACTTACGATATTGATTCTGTAATTCTTGGAATGCACGCCAAAGCCGACAATCCGGAATTGCTTAAAGCACAAGAATTAGGATTAAAAATATATTCTTATCCTGAATTTTTATATGAACAATCAAAGAATAAAACTCGAGTAGTCATTGGGGGTTCTCATGGTAAAACAACAATTACCTCGATGATTTTACACGTTATGCATTTTCATAATATCCAAGTTGATTACATGGTTGGTGCACAATTAGAAGGATTTGACACGATGGTTCATCTAACCGAAGGGAATGATTTTATTGTGCTTGAAGGAGATGAATATTTATCTTCGCCAATGGATAGACGTCCTAAATTTCATTTGTACCAACCAAATATAGCCTTGATTTCAGGTATTGCCTGGGATCATATTAATGTGTTTCCAACATATGAGAATTATGTAGAGCAGTTTGAAATTTTCATTAAAATGATTACCAATGGTGGAATTTTAGTATACAATGAAGAGGATTCAGAAGTAAAAAGAGTGGCGGAAGCAGCCTTAAATCCAATCCGGAAATTACCCTATTCAACACCGAAATATTCCGTAAAAGAGGGAGTTACTTTATTAGAAACTCCAGAAGGAGCGATGCCAATTGAAGTTTTTGGTGCTCATAATTTAAATAATTTAGCTGGAGCAAAATGGATTTGCCAAAATATGGGTGTGGACGAAGAGGATTTTTATGAAGCAATTGCAAGTTTTAAAGGTGCCTCAAAGCGTTTAGAAAAAATTGCAGAAAGCAAAACGAAAGTAGCCTATAAAGATTTTGCACATTCGCCAAGCAAAGTTGCTGCTACTACAAAAGCCGTAAAAGAACAATATCCTAATCGCACTTTAGTTGCGTGTTTGGAATTGCATACTTACAGTAGTTTGAACGCTGAATTCCTAAAAGAATATCAAGGTGCACTAGAATTTGCTGATGTTGCTGTAGTATTTTATTCCCCAGATGCTGTTAAAATTAAACAGTTGGAAGAAGTTACTTATGATCAAATTGCTAAAGCTTTCAACCGAGAAGATTTGATTATATATACTAATCCTACTGCTTTTAAAGACTATTTATTCAATATTAATTTTGAAAATTCAGCACTTTTATTGATGAGTTCTGGAAATTATGGAGGATTGAATTTTGACGATGTTAAAGCTTTAATTCAGTAATTGAAAAGAATTATTTTAACTTTTATTAAACGCCTTTTTAAATTTATTATTCAATGGAAAATAATTCATTTCCAATTACAAATTGGTCCGAAGACGATCGTCCGCGAGAAAAATTAATGCTAAAAGGTAGAGCGGCATTGAGTGATGCAGAGTTGATAGCAATATTAATAGGTTCGGGAAGCAGGAAGGAAAGCGCCGTTGAATTGAGTCGAAAAATATTGTCAAGTGTAGATAATAATTTGAATGCTTTAGGAAAATTATCATTAGCGAAATTGCTTGTTTTTAAAGGAATCGGCGAAGCAAAAGCAATTTCAATTATAGCAGCAATGGAATTGGGACGACGAAGAAGGGGAGAGGAAGCTGAAGCATCGATGAAGATAACTTCGAGCAAGATGATTTTCGAAATTATGCAACCCATAATCGGAGAATTGCCCCACGAAGAATTTTGGATAATTTATGTAAATAATTCCAATACTATTGTATCAAAATCGCAATTAAGTAAAGGTGGAATTACAGCAACTTTAGTTGATGTTAGATTGATTTTTAAAAATGCATTAGAAATTGGCGCTACCGGAATTGTACTTTGCCACAATCATCCATCTGGAAATTTGAAAGCCAGCGAAGCAGATATTAATATTACAAAAAAAATTAAATTAGCTGCCGAAAGTTTAGATATTTCAATTTTAGATCATGTAATTATTGGCGAACACGGATATTTAAGTTTTACAGACGAGGGAATTTTATAATAGAAATATTTAATATGAAAATAAATCATGTTTTTTTTGATTTGGATCATACACTTTGGGATTTTGAAAAAAATTCTGCCTTGGCTATTGAGACTATTTTCAATAAACATGAAATTAATGTAGATTTACAGCTTTTTCTAATTCATTATGTTCCAATTAATATAAAATATTGGGAGTTGTATAGGGTAGATAAAATTAGTCAATTCGATTTGCGATTAGGCAGATTAAAAGATACATTTCAATTGTTAAATTATGAAATTGATGATGAGAAAATAATATTTTTATCGGAAGAATACATTGAATATTTATCCAAATTTAATTACTTATTTGACGGAGCAATTGAAATTTTAGACTACTTAAAATCAAAATACAACTTACATATAATTACCAATGGTTTTCAAGAAATTCAAATTAACAAATTGAAAAATTCGAATATTTTCAATTATTTTGATACCATAACCAATTCAGAAATGGCAGGAGTAAAAAAACCAAATCCTTTGATTTTTGATTATGCAATTACAGAAGCAAACGCCTCTAAATTCAATAGCATTATGATTGGAGATTGTATTGAAGCAGATATTAATGGCGCTTTAAATTTTGGAATGGAAGCTATTTTATTTAACATTGACTCTTCAAAATCGTATAAAAATATTAAACAAGTATCTCATTTATTAGAATTAAAAAAACACCTTTAAAATTATGAAAAAAGCACTATTTTTAATGCTATTATTAGCTTCAAGCATTGCATTTTCTCAAACAGTAAGCGATTATAAATATGCTATCGTACCCTCGAAATTTGATTTTTTTAAAGATAAAGATCAATATCGTTTAAACACACTTACAAAATTGTTAATGGAAAAGTATGGTTTTATAACCTATTTTGATTCCGATGTTTTACCAAGTGAAGTAGCAGAAAGTAATTGTAATAAAGTCTATGTTGATGTAAAAAGTAATGGAAACTTATTTGTTACTAAATTGACAGTGGTTTTAAAAGATTGTAAAAATGTAGTTTTATTTTCTTCTTTAGAGGGAAAAAGTAAGGAAAAAGAATATTTAGTTGCTTATACCCATGCATTAAGGGAGGCTTTCTCTTCATTTGAAAAATTGCCAAAAACGGAAAAAGGGGAAGAAAATTTTGCTACTGTAAAATTAGTCTACACTACTCCAACGACTAGTAACAACGATTCAATACTTTTTGCACAACCCATTGAAAATGGATTCCAAATTATTGATACTACCCCAAAAGTGATTATGAAAATTTATAAAACTTCCAATCCAAGTTGTTTTATCGCCTATAAAGGCAATAATCAAGGAGTTTTGGTAAATAAAGATAACCAATGGTTTTTTGAATATTTTACTAATTCGAAAATGTTTTCTGAAAAGATTGAAATTAATTTTAATTAGTAACCGTACTTATTTTTCCAACGGTTTTTTAAGAATTCACGACTGCTATTTTCTCTTGAATTATCACCAGGATTATAGAGTTTTGTTTCCGAAATTTCAACGGGTAAAAACTCTTGTTCTGCAAAATTATTATCGTAATCGTGTGAATATTTATAATCTTCACCGTAACCCAATTCTTTCATTAATTTCGTAGGTGCATTTCGTAAATGAATAGGAACTTGCAAATCGCCGGTTTCTTTAATCACTTGTTGCGCCTTATTTATAGCCATATAACTGGCATTACTTTTTGGAGAAGTAGCTAAATAAATGGCGCATTGACTTAATAATATTCTACTTTCTGGGTATCCAATGGTTGAAACTGCTTGAAATGTATTGTTCGCCATAATAAATGCTGTAGGATTTGCATTTCCTATATCTTCACTTGATAATATGAGCATTCGACGAGCAATGAACTTAACCTCTTCGCCACCTTCAATCATTCTTGCTAACCAATATATCGCACCGTTTGGATCACTTCCTCGTATTGATTTTATAAATGCAGAAACAATGTCATAATGTTGCTCACCGGTTTTGTCATATAAAACCGTGTTTTGCTGAACTAATTGAAGTACTTTTTCATTGGTAATTATAATTTCTTTCTCATTAGAAGCATTTACCACCAGTTCAAATATGTTTAAAAGCTTTCGACCATCGCCACCGGAAAGTCTTATTATTGCTTCCGTTTCCTGCAGAACAATATTCATTAATTTCAAAAAGCGGTCTTTTTTAATTGCTCTATTTAATAAACTTTCCAAATCAGATTTTGAAAATGCATTTAAAATATAAACTTGACACCTTGATAATAATGCTGGAATCACTTCAAAACTTGGGTTTTCAGTTGTGGCTCCTATCAAAGTAATCCAACCTTTTTCAACTGCTGCTAACAAGGAATCTTGTTGTGATTTGCTAAATCTATGTATCTCATCAATAAATAAAATGGGATTTTTTGTGGTGAACAATCCGCCACTTTGTTTCGCTTTATCGATCACTTCTCGAATCGCTGCCACCCCAGAATTGATCGCGCTTAATTCATAAAAAGGTCTTTTAGATTCCTGAGCAATTATTTGCGCCAACGTAGTTTTACCTGTACCAGGAGGTCCCCATAAAATCAAGGAAGGAATAATACCCTTCTCGATTTGTTGTGTTAATGAACCATTTGGTCCCACCAAGTGCAATTGACTAATATAGTCGGATAATTTTTGTGGACGAATACGCTCTGCTAATGGTGCTTCCATGTTAATTTGAACTACTTTAATTTGGAGATTTGAAAATGAAGTTAAATAAATTTGCTTACAAATTTAAATATTATAAATCAAATTTACAGTAATTTTATAATTATCTCCTATTCAAATTTTCAAATTATTATGACAAAATAGCACTTGCCATTTTTGGTTTTATTTTTGTTAATAATGTAAAGAATTTCAGCGTTAAATATTTATGAACGACAACCATTTTAAATTCACACCCTCAGTTATTCTAATTCCATTTTTATTGGTTTTAGTATTGTGGATTATATTTTGGGTTGATATTCGTTTTCATTTCAATTTTGATCAATTTGGAATTTATCCAAGAACTTTTTCGGGACTAATAGGTATTTTTTGCGCTCCGTTTCTTCATGGAAATTTAGAGCACCTTAATAATAATTCAATTTCACTATTAATATTATTGGCGGCTTTGAGGTATTTCTATCGAGAAATATTCTTTAAAATTCTTATAAATGGAATATTGCTTTCAGGTTTATTAACCTGGATTATCGGTCGAGAATCCACTCATATCGGTGCAAGTTCTTTAATTTATGTTTTAGCAAGTTTTATTTTCTTTAAGGGATTTAGTTCTGAATATTATCGTCTAGTTGCACTTTCACTACTAGTAACATTAGTTTATGGAAGTATGGTTTGGTATATTTTTCCAAATATAATAGAAGGAATGTCATGGGAAGGACATTTATCTGGCCTAATTACTGGTTTTATTTTTGCCCTAATTTACAAAACTCCTGAATTTACAAAACTTATTAAATACGATTGGGAACACCCTGATTACAATCCATCTGAAGATAAATTTATGCAGAGATTTGATGAAAATGGTATTTTTGTTAATCTTCCAGTAATTGAAAACGACCAAGAAATACAAACGTATTACCATTCTAGTCACTCGGTAAACTACGAATTCAAAGAAAAAAAAATGGATTAAAACCCTCGCCTTAATCCAATTATTTATTTTTTTGTTTCATTTATTTCCTTTGTCGAACCGCTTCATATAAAAAGGCACCGCAAGCTACCGATACATTTAAAGAACCAATTGTTCCGAACATAGGTAGTTTCGCTTTTTCATCCACAATTTTTAAAACAGAAGGATTTACCCCTCTATCCTCTGATCCCATGATTATAGCTACAGGCTCATTTAGAGCAATATCATAAATACTATGATCTGTTTTTTCAGTAGCCGCAACAGTTTTAATTCCGCTTGCTTGCAATAAGAATATCGCATCTTTTATATGCTCCACTTTGCAAATGGGAATATTAAATACTGCCCCAGCAGAAGTTTTAACGGTATCACCATTCACGGGAGCTGCACCCGATTTTTGAATTATTATTCCATTTACTCCAGTGCATTCAGCTGTTCTGATAATGGCGCCAAAATTTCTTGCATCTGAAATTTGATCAAGGATTAGAAACAATGGTTTTTTACCATTTTCAATCACAGTTTCTATTAAAGTTTCTAAATCGTAAAAGGATATTGGAGAAATACTAGCTACTACGCCTTGGTGATTATTAGGTGTTAGTCTATTTAATTTTTCAACAGGAACATAGGAGAAATTAGTGTTATTTCTCTTCATCACTTTCATTAGGTCTTTCATTAATTCACCTGAAATTTCTTTTTGAACAAAGACTTTGTCAATTTCTTTTCCAGACTGAATAGCTTCAATTATTGCACGTATTCCAAATATTAAGTGTTCTTTTTCCATTTTGCAAATATATAAAAAACCCACCACTTTTTAGGTGATGGGCTTTAGGATTTAATTTAAAAGAATTAGTTTATCTAATATCCCAAAACAACTTTGTGGTCATTAAATCACCTCCAATTGCAGCAGCAGCAGCTGAGTTATTTGTAGAATTTAATGTTTGTTCCGCAGCTGGATAAGTATATCTTTTT
>CALPMA020000033.1 GCA_943324545.2 Chitinophaga pinensis | reverse complement strand
TCAGAGGAGTTTAAACAAACGATAACCCTACAAACTAAAAAACATAATGTTAAGTGGTTATCAATTGCAGCTTCCGTTGTAGTTTTACTTGGAATTAGTACTTTTACTTATTTGCATCAGACCGAAGAAACGAATGATTTAGGAACTTATGAAAGTCCTGAAGAAGCATTTGAAGCGACACAAAAAGCACTTTCTATGTTGTCTAAAAATGTAAACGTCGGAATTGAAAGTGTGACTTATATAAACGAGTTTCAAAACTCAAAAGAATTAATTTTTAAAACAAAGTAAAAAATAGAAATTATGAAAAAATTAGTATTAGTATTCCTATTAAGTGTATTGCCAACCGCTTTTTTTGGTCAATCAGCATTTGATAAATTTGACGGACAAGATGATGTTACTTCAGTTATTGTAAACAAAAAAATGTTTGAAATGATGGGAAGTGTGAAAAAAGACAATAAAGATAAAGAAAGCCAGCAATATTTGAGTTTTATTAAAAACTTAGATAATTTAAAAGTATTTTCTACCACCAGTACCAGAGTAACTTCTGAAATGAAAGCAACGGCTGATAAATACATGAAAACCGCAGGTTTAGAAGAATTAATGCGAATTAACGATAGCGGAAGGAATATTAAAATTTGGGTAAAATCAGGTTTTAAAGATTCTCAAATTAAAGAGTTATTGATGTTCATGGAAGGAACTTCAAAGGGTAATGAAACCGTTTTAATGTCATTAACCGGTGATTTCGATCTGAATGAAATTTCAGTGCTAACTGACAAAATGAGACTTCCAGGTGGCGATGAGTTGAAAAAAGCAACTAAGGGTAAAAAATAATTTATTATGAATCGTATTTTAAGCCTATTGATAATTGCAAGTGCTTTGTTTTCAAGTTGTAACAATGAGCCTTCATTGCAAAAGTATTTCGTAGAAAAAACTGAAAACAAGAATTTTATTGCATTGGATTTGTCGCCTAGCATGTTAAATGTTGATAGTTCTAAATTATCAAGTGAAGAAAATGAAGCGCTAAAATCATTTGAAAAAGTAAATATTTTAGCTTTTAAATTAAATGATAGTAATAAGGCTGAATTTGATATAGAGCGAATAAAATTGAATAAAATTTTGAAAGAAGCAAAATACCAACAATTAATGAAGTTTGGTTCTGGAAAGGACGGAGCGTTTGTTAGTTTTGTTGGTGATACGGAACACATTGACGAATTTGTTTTTTATGCAAATAAAAAAGAAAGTGGCTTTGCAGTAGTTAGAGTAATGGGAAAAGACATGAATCCCAATGGAATTATGACTTTGATGTCAGTATTAAAAAATGCTAATATTGATTTAGAACAATTAAAGCCTTTACAACAAATGTTTGCAAAGTAATATTTGAGTTGGTTATAATTAAAAAAGCGTTCCAATTGGAACGCTTTTTTTTATTTTTTAAAATACTTAAATGGAACTAATAACATTCCAAAACATTCTCCATGTTCTTTTCCAGTATGTTTGTGGTGCATTTTATGCGCTCGTCTTAGCGCTTTTGAATAGACATTATTAGCATTTCTAAATAATTTAAATCTTTGGTGAATAAAAATATCGTGAACCATAAAATAAGCCAATCCGTAGGTAAAAATTCCTAATCCAACGGATAATCCCAAATCGAAAATTACATAGCGCCACAAAAAGAAAAATCCCATACTAACCACAGCATAGAAAATAAAAAACAAATCGTTTCTTTCGAACCAAGAATCATGGTCTTTTTTATGGTGATCAGCGTGTAAAACCCATAAAAAACCGTGCATAATGTATTTGTGACTAAACCAAGCCATAAATTCCATGATGAAAAAAGTAGCGAAAAAGACAACAATATAAATCCACATAATAGATTTAATTTAAATAATATTTAGTTTGTACGAAAAGTAACATTTGGCAAATAGCCCGTATTTTTGATAATTTGAAACCCTAATTCTAGTATTTTTAATTTCTGCGGAGGGCGTATTTTTTAGTTTAGCAAGTAATTTTTTGTAATAGGAATAGGCGGTATAAACTCCAAATTTCGCTTCTATTGGAAGGAGAATTAATCCTTCATAACCTGCATCAAAATCGGCTTCAATCTCTTCAATTATTTTAAGTTTCGATTTTTCATCTAATTTTGATAAATCAGTATTTGGAAAATAGGTACGGTTTAAATCTTCAAAATCAGCTTTTAAATCGCGAAGGAAATTTACTTTTTGAAATGCAGATCCTAATCTCATTGCAGATTCTTTAAGTAAATCGTATTTTTTATCATCGCCTTTTACAAAAACTTTCAAACACATTAACCCTACAACATCTGCAGAACCATAAATGTATTCTTTATATTCCGAAACAGTTTTATATTCTGATTTTGACAAATCCAACTTCATGCTTTTCATGAAAGCATCTATCAATACGATAGGAATCTCATATTTATTGACGGTATTCTGAAAAGCGTTTAATATTGGGTTTAAACTGATTTTATTTGTTAATGCTAGTTTTAAATCATTTTCAAATAACAATAATAGTTCTTCCTTATTATAGTCGTGAAAACTATCAACAATTTCGTCTGCAAATCGAACAAAACCATAAATATTATAAATGTCTTGACGGATATTTGGCGCAAGCATTTTCACCGCTGAAGAAAAAGAGGTGCTATAGGATTTTGTAACATTTCGGCTACAATCAAAAGATACTTGGTCAAAAAGATCCTTCATAATTATAGGTTTTTTTCAATTAATTCGGCAACTAACTTTCCCGATATTAACGCCGGAGGCACACCAGGTCCAGGTACGGTTAGCTGACCAGTAAAATACATGTTTTCTATCTTTTTACTCTTTAGTTTGGGTCTTAAAAATGCAGTTTGCATCAGTGTATTCGCCATTCCATAAGCATTTCCTTTATAAGAGTTGTAAACTTCTTCAAAGTCAAGCTTGCAAAAAGATTCTTTAAAAATAATATTTTCTTTTATATTTTGCTTAGTTAGAGTTTGAAATCTTGAAATTATTTTTTCAAAGTAGGCCTCTCTTAATTCTGGAGTATCTTCAATTCCAGGTGCTAATGGTATTAAGAAAAAGCCAGTTTCCATTCCCTCAGGAGCCGCCGTTTTATCTGTAATTGAGGGGAAATTAGCATAGAATAAAGGATTTTCAGGCCATTTAGGGCTGTCGTATATGTCTTTAGCATGTTGATTAAAATCTACATCAAAAAACAAAGCGTGGTGTGAAATGTTATCTATTTTTTTATTAAAACCTACATAAAATAGCAATGAAGAGGGAGCAAAAGTCTTACTTTTCCAATATTTTTCAGAATAAGCTCGATATTCTTTATCTAATAAAGTTTCTGTATGATGGTAATCGGCACCACTCAAGATTATGTCGGCATCGACTCTTTTTCCATTTATTTGTAAAGCAACTGCTTTTTTATTTTCAACAATAATTTTTTCGATGTTTGAATTGGTTTCAAATTTTACACCTAATTCCAATGCCAAGCTTTCCATTCCTCGAATCACATCGTACATCCCAGTTTTTGGATGCCAAGTTCCCATGCCAAAATCAGCATAATTCATAAAACTATAAAATGAAGGGGTATCGGATGGTTTTGCTCCTAAGAACAAAACGGGGAATTCCAATATTTGAATCAGTCTCTCGTTTTTAAATTTCTTGCGAACGTCCTTGCTGATGTTGCTAAAAAACTGACCTACTTTTAAAGCAGTCTCAGTGGTTATTAGTTCTAACGGGGAAACTCCAGGTCGGTATACCAAATCTTTTATGGCTATATCATAATTGCTTTTGGCTTCCGCCATAAATTTAGATAATACTTTTCCACTTCCTTTTTCAATTGCCTCAAAGGTTCTGATTATTTCTTCTAAATTATCAGCAATAGCAATAAAATCCTCAATCCCAAAATAAACCCTGTAAGCAGGAGATAGTTTAATTAATTCGTAATAATCGGAAGTTTTTTTGTTGAAATCTTCAAAGAAACGTTCAAATACATCGGGCATCCAATACCAACTGGGACCCATGTCAAAAGTAAACCCATCTTTTTTTAATTGTCTTGCTCTTCCTCCAATGGTTGTATTTTTTTCAAATACGGTAACTAGATGGCCTTTTTTAGCTAAATAGCAAGCTGCTGCGATAGATGAAAAACCAGAACCAATAATTTTTATTTCTTTTCCCATATTATTATGCAAACTTATTAAATCAAATAGTTATTATGAATATAAAAATAAAAATAATAATTACAGACTTGTTACTAAATCACTTATTGATTTAAAAACGCTAGTTTTAGAAGTAATATTTTTTTCTTCGATATAATTAACCATTCTTCCTATTAGCCATAATTCTGTTGAAGAGTCGTTTAAAATTTCATTATTTAAAGCAACAATATAAGGATTTATTTCTTCTTTATTTGGCTCCACAGTTAGATAGGTAATGTAAGTTATGTTATTAAAATAATTTTTTAGGTCTTTCAAATTATCTAGAGGAATACTTTCTCCTAAAAAAATACTTCTATAGCCATGTTGCAATATTTCAAAATTAAGATACATTAATCCTAATTCATGAATTTCATTCGAAGGAAGATAAAGTACAAACACTCTGTCGTTAAATTTAGGACTTAGAATTTGATGTTTTTCTGTATTTATTTGTAGCTTTTGCTTTATTAAATAAGTAATAAAATGTTCGTGAGCAGGTGTTACTGTGTCCGTTTGCCAAAGCAAGCCAATTTCATTCATTAATGGAATAAAAACTTCAAAGAAAACTTCCCTAAATGATTTTTCAGAAAGCAACTTATCGTATGTATTAAAAAAAAGTGTTTGATCAAAATTAATCATCGCCATTTTAAAATTAGCAATTGCATGGCTTTTTGCACTTTTTTTAGAAATTATAGTGTTTACAATTTCTGGAATTTCGTCTTCTTTGTATTTTGCTATTCTTGATATTTTATAACCATAATCATGGAGTAAAACGATATTAAGTAGCTTTTGCAAATTTTTCAAATCATACAACCTAATATTAGTATCAGTTCGCATGGGTTCCAATATATTATATCGTTTTTCCCAAATTCTTATAGTATGTGCTTTTATTCCAGAAAGATTTTCTAGATCTTTTATACTAAACACATTTTTTACATTGTTCATCTATTTATTAAAAAAGTTAAACAAAAGTAGTTATTATTTTTTTAATTTAATGATGATTATTATATTTTTCTTTTAAAGATATAATACTATAAATTATTGATTAATTAATAGCTTAATTATTATTAATGAATAAATTATTTATTGTAAATATTGATTATTATTTTAAAAGTTTAAAATAATTTATACTTTTAAAAAAAATTAATTTATTTAAACTATGAATAGAATTATTTTATCACTTATTTTATTATTTGGTATTCTTAAAATTGATGCTCAGGAATATTTTCCAAACAATGAAAGTGTACAAAACAAAAACAACAATTATACTGCTTTTACCAACGCTAAAATTTTTGTAACTCCGACAGATATAATAGAAAAAGGCACTTTAATTATACAAAATGGTAAAATTATAGGAGCAGGAAGTGACCTAAAAATTCCTAATAACTGTAAAATAATTAATTTAGAAGGTAAGTGTATTTACTCCTCTTTTATTGATATTTATACTAGTTTCGGAATTGAAAAACCAAAGAAAAGTAACGTTTCTGATGGAGATCCTTATGATTCAAAACGAGTAGGTTATTATTGGAATGAAAGTATCAAATCAGAAGTTAATGCTTTTGACAGTTTTAATTACGATCAAACGAAAGCAGAAGAATTCCTAAAAGCTGGTTTTGGAGTAGTTGGAACCCATGTTCAAGATGGAATTGCACGCGGAACAGGAACTTTAATTGCTTTGAATAATTCCGACAAAAGTGCTCGTTTACTTTCAAATAAAATCTCCAATCATTTTGGTTTTACAAGAAGTGCAGTTACCAATCAATCGTATCCAAGCTCATTAATGGGAATGATGGCGTTACTTCGCCAGATGTATTTGGATATGAATTGGTATAAAAATGGAAACTCAAAAACCCAAGACGCCTCTTTAGAAGCATTAATTAACAATCAAAAGTTAGTTCAAATATTCACTACAGAAGACAAATTAAATAGTATTAGAGCTTCTAAAATTGCAAAGCAATTTGGTTTAAATTATGTTTTAAAAGGCGCTGGAAATGAATTTGAAAGAATCGATGAAATTAAAAATACTAATTCAAAATTCATTATTCCAATTAACTTTCCTGAAGCCTATGATGTTTCCAATTCTTTTTTGTCAGATCAAATCGATTTAAGTGATATGCGTTTTTGGAACCAAGCACCAACGAATTTAAAAGTATTAACTGATAACAATGTCGTTTTTGCCTTGACTACAGATAAATTAAAAAAGACCGAAGATTTTAGAACTAATTTATTGAAAGCAATAAAATATGGTTTCGACAAAACAAAAGCATTAGAAGCACTAACTACCATTCCTGCTTCTATAATGGGTAAAAGTGATGAAATAGGTAGTTTAAACAAAGGTAGTTTTGCTAATTTTATTATTACTTCAGGAGCTATTTTTGATGAAAAAACAATAGTATATGAAAATTGGGTTCAAGGAAATAAATATGTTGTTAATGATATGTCAACAATTGATTTACGTGGAAATTATAATTTAACTATTGATTCAATTACCTACAAATGGAAAATAGAAGGAGAAATCAGTGCTCCTAAATCAGATATCACTACTGTAAATAATAAAAAGTTAAATTCAAAACTAACGATTGCATCTAATTGGCTTACAGCTTCAGTAAAATTGAATGATACAATTAATCCTGGTTTTTCAAGATTAAGCGGCTATATTGAAAACACACAAAAACTATACGGAAGAGCCATTTTGACAAATGGTAAAGAAGTAAAATGGTCTGCTGTAAAAAATGCTCCATTCGAAGTAGTTAAAGACTCTACAAAAGCAGACAAACCGAATAAAATTTCACCTATAACTTTTCCAAATATTGCTTTTGGGAATAGTCAAAAACCCTTACAACAAACATTATTATTTAAAAATACAACTGTTTGGACCAACGAAGCGGAAGGAATTTTAGAAGGTACAGATGTGTTGGTTAAAAATGGTAAAATTGCTGCAATTGGTAAAAATATTGTCGATAACAATGCCATTTTAATTGACGCTAAAGGAAAACATTTAACGAGTGGAATAATAGATGAACATTCTCACATAGCCATTTCTAGAGGAGTGAATGAAGGCGGTCATAATTCAAGTGCAGAAGTTACTATACAAGATGTGGTAAATTCAGAAGACATTAATATTTATAGAGATTTAGCGGGTGGTGTGACCACATCACAATTATTGCATGGATCTGCAAATCCTATCGGCGGGTGTTCGGCAATTGTAAAATGGAAATGGGGATTATCAGCTGATGAAATGTTGTACAAAAACCAGCCTAAATTTATAAAATTCGCATTGGGTGAAAATGTAAAACAATCTAATATGAGTAGAGGTTCAACTCGTTTTCCTCAGTCTAGAATGGGAGTAGAACAAGTTTTTACTGATTATTTCCAACGAGCAAAAGAATATGATTTGGCATGGAAAGCGTACAATTCAAATTCTAAAAAAGACAAAAATAAGGCTCCAAGAGTTGATTTAGAATTGCAAAATATAGCAGAAATCATCAATAAAGAACGTTTTATTACATGTCACTCTTATGTGCAATCTGAGATTTTAATGATGATGAATGTTGCAGAAAAATTTAATTTTAAGATCAATACTTTTACTCACATTTTAGAAGGTTATAAAGTAGCCGATAGAATGAAAGAACATGAGGTAGGAGCATCTACTTTCTCGGATTGGTGGGCTTATAAATTTGAAGTAAATGATGCAATTCCATATAATGGCGCCCTAATGCACAATCAAGGTTTAGTTGTTGCCTTCAATTCTGATGATGCAGAAATGTCTCGCAGACTGAATCAAGAAGCTGCCAAAGCAGTGAAATATGGTAATGTTCCTGAAGTGGAAGCATGGAAATTTGTGACATTAAATCCAGCTAAATTATTGCATATTGATGATAAGGTAGGAAGTATAAAAGTTGGTAAAGATGCCGATTTGGTTCTGTGGAATAATAATCCCCTTTCTATTTATGCCAAAGCAGAAAAAACTTTAATTGAGGGAGTTGTCTATTACGATCTTCAAAAAGACGAAGCACAACGAATTGCAATTGCCAATGAAAGAAATAGTTTAATTGAACAATTAATGCTTGAAAAAAATAAAGGTTCCAATACCCAAGAGCCTAAGAAAAAAGAGAGAAGAGAAGACCACTGTGATACTTTAGAACAATAAAAATGAACAAGATATATATAATTTTAGTAGTGTTTTTTGGTTTGATTACAAACACAAATGGACAGCATATACCTGCAAATAAGCAAACGAAATCAATATTGATAATGAATGGTTATGCGCACTTAGGAAATGGAAAAGTAATAGAAAACAGTGCAATTGGTTTTAAAGATGGTAAAATTATTTTGGTGAGAGATGTTAGTACAGCAAAAATTTCAAAAGGCGAATTTGATACTATAATTGATGCCACTGGCAAGCACATTTACCCTGGATTTATTGCGCCCAATTCAACGTTAGGACTAGTGGAAGTAGACGCAATTAAATCATCTGATGACGAAAAAGAAATTGGTGATATGAACCCACACATTAGAAGTATTATTGCTTTCACAGCAGATTCAAAAGTGATTGAAACTGCTAGACCAAATGGAATTTTGATTGCTCAAATTACTCCACGTGGCGGGACAATTTCTGGAACTTCATCGATTGTACAGTTGGATGCATGGAATTGGAAAGACGCAGTGCTAAAAGAAAATGATGGCATTCACTTGAATTTTCCACCTACAATGAGAAGAAGTGGTTGGTGGGCTGAGCCAGGAACTTTGGAAGCCAACAAAGAGTACTTAAAAAAAATAGAGGAAATCAGTTTGTTTTTTGAAAATTCAAGAACTTATACAGCGAGTAGTTCTGAACATAATTTGATTTTTCAAGCCATGAAAGGTATTTTTGATGGAACTCAGACACTATTCATTCATGCTCAAGAAGAAAAACAAATTATAGATGCAGTTCAATTGGCAAAAAAATTCGAAATTAAAAAAATGGTTATTGTTGGTGGTTATGATGCTTATAAGACTATTGATTTAATAAAGGAGAATGCTATTGGAGTACTTTTAAGAAATGTACACGACATGCCCAATAGTGGAGACGAAGATATTGATTTACCTTTTAAAATGGCACGAATTCTTGTAAATAATGGAATTCTTGTTGGATTGGAGAATAGTGGTGATAAAGAGAGAATGCAAACCCGTAACTTACCATTTCTAGCAGGAACTTGTGCAGCATATGGACTAGATAAAGAACAAGCATTGCAATTGATCACTTCTAATACGGCTAAAATTTTAGGAATAGATGATTTTTATGGTACTTTAGAAGAAGGTAAAGATGCTACTTTGTTTATTTCCGAAGGTGACGCTTTAGATATGAGAACCAATCAATTGACCGTGATATTTATTCAGGGGAGAAAGTTAAATTTGGAAACACACCAAACGAAGCTTAACGATAAATACAAAGTAAAATACAATCAGAAATAAGTTTTGTTCTAAATAGGGAGATTGATTTCATATTTCCACTAACCTCCGCTTTGAAAAAAGAAAAGCCCAAACTAAATTAATTTAAGCAAGCTTGATTATTTAGTTTGGGATTTTCTTTTTATTCGTGACCACGGTGGGATTTGAACCCACACGCCCTTACGAGCACCACCCCCTCAAGATGGCAAGTCTACCGTTTCTCCACGTGGCCATAAAATAAAAAAGTCAAGCTTTATGCTCGACTTTCTCTGTGACCCGACTGGGGCTCGAACCCAGGACCCCATCATTAAAAGTGATGTGCTCTACCAACTGAGCTATCGAGTCATTGATTGAAGGAATTAAAAAGTGGTCTTTTTTGTGACCCGACTGGGGCTCGAACCCAGGACCCCATCATTAAAAGTGATGTGCTCTACCAACTGAGCTATCGAGTCTTTCCTATTCCTTCAACGCGGGTGCAAATATAAGGCGATATTATTTATTTTTCAAAGCTATTTTATTTATAAATTTACTTTTTGAATAAAATAATCTTAACGCCTTAGTTTATAAGGCCTTATTACTATGAAAAAAATCATTTTGTTAGGTTATATGGGTTGTGGGAAGTCAACTATTGCGAAATTACTAGCTAAAACCACCTCTATTTCCTACCTCGATTTGGATGAAATTATCGAGAAACAGGAAAATTCTTCAGTAAAAAAAATATTTTCGGAGAAAGGAGAAATCTATTTTAGAAAATTAGAACACCAAATTTTAGCCACTCTTATTCATAATCAAGATTCTTTTATTTTAAGTCTTGGCGGAGGAACACCATGCTATTCCAATAACCACAAATTCTTAATTGAAAATCATGTAATTTCTATTTATTTAAAAGCATCAGTAGACACATTATATGAACGATTACTTTTTAATAATGAACAACGTCCTTTAATTGCAGATAAAAATCCCGAAGAAATGAAGGAATTTATTGCCAAAAACCTTTTCGATCGAAGTTATTATTACAATCAAGCAAAATATAAAATTGCAGTAGATGGGAAATCTCCCGAAGAAATAATATCAGAAATAGAAACTATATTAACTTAAGTAAGCGTAATCTCCCTTTTCTTCAAACACCACTTGTACATGTTCTTTTAACGAGGTAGAAAGTGAAATTCCTTTAAAATCAGCTTTTACAGGATATTTTTTGTGGTTACGATCAATTAATACAGCCGTTTTTAATTTCTTTAATGGAACCTCTAAGAAATGCTTAACACCATAAATTAATGTTGTTCCGGAGTTCAATACGTCGTCAACTAAAACCAATCCTTTATTTTTGTATTGATCTATTGATAGAGAAGTTGTGATTGGAGTGTTTACATTTTGCTTGTTAATATAAACCTCACACAAAACGACTTTTAAAGGGGATATTTTCTCTAATTCAATCGCTATTTTATTAGCAAATACAAATCCATTGGAAGCAATTCCGCCAATTACAATTTCCTCTTCGTCTACAAAAGTCTCATATATTTGGTAAGCAATACGAGTGACTTTATGCTTAATTTCTAGATTGTTAAGGATGACGTTTTGACTCATTGTTTTTTTTTCAAAGATAATAAACTATTTTTATTATTTACAAAACTATGATGCTTTCACATTACCAAAATTAGTTCTAAATTAGCATTCTGTAAAAATTACATTCTAAATGAAATTTGAAGAAGTTCCTTTTCTAAAATATATAATCCAATTACTACAAAGGATCAAACCGATGTGGCTTCATGGATTGTCATTCTACGATTTGATAAAAATGTACTCAATCGGAATTTTTGAAGGCGCACTTTCCTACCACGCTAGTGCCGTTGCTTTTAGTTTTTTTATGGCACTTTTTCCTTTCGCCTTATTTATTTTGAACCTTATTCCTTATATCCCAATTGAGGGTTTTCAAACTGACTTTTTAGAATTTGTTAAAGACGGCGTGCCACCAAATACCTACGATGCTATATTTAGTATTATCAATGATATTCTTAATAATAGTCAATCAGGTTTGTTGTCAACTGGATTTTTCTTGTCTATATTTTTAATGGCTAACGGTTTAAATGCCATTCTTGGAGGATTCGAATCCTCACGACACGTTTTAGTAAAAAGAGGTTTTTTACAACAATATTTAATTGCCTTGGCTCTATCATTAGTGCTATCCGTTTTATTATTAATTACAGTTTCATCTATCGTTATTTTTGAAGTATTGATACAAAAAACTATGATCCAAGACGTATTAAGTGATACTATTTCAATAATTATTTTAAGTCGATATGCTTTCGTAATTTTGATGATATTAATTACTATTTCAATTTTGTTTAAATTTGGGACTAAAAATAAAAACAAACAATCTTTAATAACTATAGGTTCAATTTTTACTACTATTTTGGTAATAATTACCTCTTATTTTTTCGGAATATGGGTAATCAAATTTTCAAAATACAATGAACTTTATGGCTCTATTGGTACATTATTGATAATGATGTTTTATATTTGGATCAATTGTATGATCTTGTTATTAGGATTTGAATTGAATTCTATAATTAGTAAATTAAAAATAAATAAAATTAACCATTAGTTTCTTTTGAAGCTATTCCCGCTATTCGCTTAATCCAAGCTAAAAAGCTCGGGATTCCGCTGCTATCGGGGCTAAAAAATTTAAATTATGAAAAAACTTGGAGTTATTATTTTAGTATTGTTTTCAATGAACTTCTACGCTCAAAGTCGTGGAGTAATAGGTAAATGGAATACCATCGATGAGGTATCTGGAAAAGCACTTTCTGTTGTTGAAATCTTCGAATCCAACAATAGAATTTATGGTAAAGTTGTCGAAATTTTAAATCCAAAAAATCGAAATAACACTTGTAAAGATTGTCCTGGTGACGACAACAACAAACCTGTTTTAAATTTAATAATTATTAAAGGATTAGTCAAAGACGGAACAGAATATAACGATGGTAAAATATTAGACCCTAAATCCGGGAAACTATATAAATGTTATATCGAATTGGAAAATCCTAACAAACTCAAAGTTAGAGGTTATTTAGGAATTTCACTAATTGGAAGAACGCAATACTGGGAACGAGTAAAATAAAATAAATGTATTTTTTCGTTGAAGTAATTTTACCACTTTCTCTTGCCAAAACTTTTACCTACAGTGTTTCTGAAGCAGAATTCCATTATATTAAAAAAGGGATGCGTGTTGCCGTGCCCTTTGGAAAAAGTAAAATATACACCGCATTAGTAATTGATTTACATCAAAACGCTCCGACTTTATATGATGCTAAAGAAATTCATCAAATTTTAGATGATAAACCTTTAGTTACTCCAACCCAAATTGAACATTGGCAATGGATTGCTACCTATTATATGTGTGCTATTGGCGATGTATTTCGTGGAGCAATTCCCAGTGCATTATTGCTTGAAAGTGAAACGGTAATATCTCAAAAACCAGCTATTGATGTCGATGAATCGCAACTTTCAGACGATGAATATTTAATTTATCAAGCGCTGCAGCACCAGAGTTCTCTAAAAGTTCAAGATATTATTTCCATACTAAATAAAAAGAGTGTTTTTCCTATTCTTCAAATACTAATAGACAAAAACATTTTGATTTTACAAGAGGAAATGCTGGAAACGTATAAACCTAAATTAGTTCGATACGTTCGAATGAATAAGGAATTTGATTCTAATAATGGATTAGAGCAATTATTAGAAACTCTTAAAGGTGCTACTAAACAAAAAGAAGTTATTCTATCCTATTTTCAATTAACAGCAACTGAAAAGAAACCGATAACAGTTAAAAAATTGACCGAAACCGCTCAATCCACTTCCAGAATTATTAAAGCCTTAATTGATAAAAATATTTTTGAAGAATATTATCTTCAAGAAGATCGAGTTAGTTTTAATGGAGAATCCAATGAAGGGGAACTAAAATTAAGTGCTCCTCAGGAAAAAGCATTCAACTCGATCAAAGAATCTTTATCAAACAAAGAGGTTTGTTTGCTTCATGGAGTTACCGCAAGTGGAAAAACAGAAATTTATATTAAATTAATTGAAGAGTATCTTGCAAAAGGGAAACAAGTGCTTTATTTATTGCCAGAAATTGCATTAACTACCCAATTGTTAGGAAGATTACGAGCTCATTTCGGAAATAAAGTAGCAGTTTTTCACTCTAAATACAGTAATAATGAAAGGGTGGAGGTTTGGAATCAGGTACTTAATAAATCCGATAAAGCGCAAATTGTAATTGGAGCTAGGTCGGCGCTATTTCTACCTTTTCAGGATTTAGGCTTTGTAATTGTGGACGAAGAACACGAACAAACCTATAAGCAAGTAGATCCTGCACCTAGATATCACGCTCGTGACGCCGCAATTGTTTTGGCTGGATTACAAAAAGCCAAAATACTTTTAGGATCGGCAACCCCAAGTATAGAGTCTTATAGTAATGCTAAATCTGGAAAGTTTGGTTTGGTTTCCCTTGATGAAAGATATGGAAAGGTAATGATGCCCAAAATAGAATTAGTTGATTTAAAAGACAAGTACTTTAGAAAAAAAATGGCTGGACATTTTAGTGAAGTATTAATCGAGGAAATCACTAAATCATTAACACTAGGCGAACAGGTAATCTTATTTCAAAATCGTCGTGGCTATTCCCCATTACTAGAATGTTTGACTTGTGGTCACGTTCCACAATGCCAACAATGTGATGTTAGCTTGACGTACCATAAACATAAAAATCAATTACGTTGTCATTATTGTGGTTATTCCATTGCAAAACCAACTAACTGTCACGCTTGTTCTAGCATTAATTTAACCACAAAGGGATTTGGAACTGAACAAATCCAACAAGAATTATTGGCTCTTTTTCCAAGTCATAAAATAGGCAGAATGGACCAAGACACAACAAGAGGTAAATTTGGATTTGAAAAAATAATTGATAGCTTTAAAAACCGAGAAGTAGATATATTAGTAGGAACTCAAATGTTAGGAAAAGGTTTGGATTTTGACAATGTCACCTTGGTAGGAATTATGAATGCCGACAACCTACTTTACCATCCTGATTTTAGGGCTTATGAAAGAAGTTTTCAAATGATGGCGCAAGTTTCAGGTCGCTCCGGAAGGTCTGAAAAACAAGGTAAAGTGATCATTCAAACCTATACGCCGCTTCATAATACAATTCAACAAGTAACTCGGAATGATTATGAATCGATGTATAAAGAGCAAATATTAGAGCGTGAAATTTATAAATATCCCCCATTCTATAAATTAATTAAGCTTACTTTAAAACATCGAGATTTTGAGAAATTAAAGGAAGGATCAATGTGGTTATTCCAAGTAATGCAACAAAGTTTACCAATGCCGGTATTAGGGCCTGAAGAACCTGCAATTAGTCGTATTCGAAATGAATACATCCGAACAATTATGGTAAAAATCCCTATAGCAACATCAATTGTAACGACGAAAAATACCCTTCAAAAAATACTGAATAGCTTTGAAGCTGTAGCTGCTTATCGATCCATTCGAGTAATTGTTAATGTCGATTTTTATTAGAATAAATTATAGTAGAATATTATTTTCATACTAACAAAGTAAATATGGGATCAAAAATTATAGTTATAATAGTTACCTTTTTTTCATTGCAAATTGTAGCGCAAACCAAACAAGATTCAATTAACCAATTGAAAAATATAACTATTAATGCTCGACCAAAAATTGTAAAAGAGCAAAGTGAATTCAAGCGTCATGGTCAATTCACAGAGTTGTTATCCTCACAAGAATTAAATAGAAATAATCCTGCCTTTTTAGAACAAAGTTTAGGTGTTATGGCCGGCGTTCAAGTAGACAAAAGAACACAAGTTGGAGGACAACGAATTGTAATTAGAGGTTATGGAAACGATCAGAAGTTTAATAATTGGGGCATCAAAGCTTATTACAACCAAATTCCTATAACGAATGCGGAAGGAGTTACAATACTAGATGATGTTGATTTTTCTATAGTCGATAATATTGAAGTGATAAAAGGCCCTGCATCCACAATGTATGGCGCAGGAGTTGGAGGAGTAGTTCGTTTTTATTTAAAAAATTCGGATGAAAAAGGAATTTCATTAACTCAAAATACAACTACAGGTTCGTTTAATTTGTTTCAAACCAATACTCGCTTGGATTATGTATCGGACAACTCCTCAATGTTCGTAAATTTTGGTCATTTAGAATCAGATGGATATAGACCTAATGGGCAAAGTTTAAAGAATTTCATTACTTATAAAGCAGATTTTAAATTTAACGATAAGCAAACGGTCAATGTATTTTTAAGCCATAATTTTTCTCACGAAGGAATTTCTGGACAAATACCCTATTCCTATTATTATGCAAACAATGATCCTGGCAATAATGCTTACATAAGAAATAATGCGCATTTAAATATGCAATCCACTCGTTTTGGAGTTACAAACAATTTTAAATTCTCCAATAAATTTAAAAATGCTACAGTTTTATTTTATTCTGGTACAGAATCTGAGAGAGTAGTTGCGGGTGCATCCGAACAATTTAGTTCACCAAATTACGGATTTCGATCTGTTTTTACCAAGTCAATTGATATTTCTAATGCTATTGAAAATGTATTGGATTTTGGAACAGAAATACAACAGTGTAAGTCATTGATATCCAATTTTAGATTTACTGGCGACTTAAATAATCCATTTACTGTTTCGCCAATAGCTCCCGGGAATTATTATAAATACACTACCAATCAGCAATCTGTATTTATTCACGATCGTATCAATTTCAAAAAGTATGAACTATCCTTAATATTAGGTTTAAGTGCAAATCATATCGATTACGATCGTATTGATTTATTGGCCTTACCAGGTTTAATTATTGGTAATACCAAAAACACCTCGTTTAGTAAATCGTTTACGACTTCTTATAATCCACATATTGCAATTCAAAAAACATTTAAAGACCAAATATTTAATTTAAGTTACAGTGAAGGTTATAATGCACCAACTGCTTCTAATTCTTTTATTGCAGCATTAAATAAGACTAATGATGACTTAGTTGCAGAAAAAGCTAAAATGATTGAGTTTTCAGCTCAAGGATTGTTATTTGACACGCGGTTCGATTATCAAGTCTCTCTTTTTAATATGAATATCAATAATAAATTAACTCAATTAAGTGCTGCAAATCCAGCTGGAGGTAATTATACTTATACTGCCAATACAGGAAATCAGTTGAATAAAGGTTTGGAAGCAAGTATTGGGTATGTTTATGAAATCAAATCAAATCCATTTCTATCTAAATTGACTTCATTTGTGAATTTCTCTTATTATGATTTCAAATACACCAATTTTTCAACAAGAATTGGCGGGATCTTATCCGATTTTTCTAATAAAACGGTGGTTGGAGTTCCAAAACAGAAATATTCAGTAGGATTGGATTTTCAATCTCCAAAAGGAGTTTACTTAAATTCCACTTTTAATTATTTGAGTGAAGTTTATTCTGATTTTGCTAATACCAATAGCGTAAATGGATTCGGACTATTAAATGTTAAATTGGGTTGTAAGTTTACTACGAATAATAAAAAAGTAAGTCTTGACTTCTTCGTTGCAGGTAATAATTTAACCAATCAAACCAATTACACCTTCTTATTTCTAGGAGGTAGTATTAATGATCTTGATTCAGGAAATGGTTTCCCAACCGAAATGGCTGCAGATGTAAATCCAGGATTTAATAAAGCCTACTTTTGGAACGGAATTAATATAAAATACTATTTTTAATGACCGAATTAGTTGCAAATCCTTATTTTTATTGGCTTACAAGCTATTGCAAAGAAATTTAGATAGTTTGTTTGCCAATTCAAAAATATAAGCTACTTTTGCATCCAATTTAACAATAAAATATATTTTTATGAATCATTATGAAACTGTTTTCATTTTAAATCCCGTTTTATCTGAAGTTCAGGTAAAGGAAACAGTAAGCAAATTTGAAGATTTTCTTACAT
>CALPMA020000032.1 GCA_943324545.2 Chitinophaga pinensis | reverse complement strand
TAGATGATTTTTACCATCAAATGGAACGCTGGTCGTTCAATTTACAAATCTATTTCTTGAATAGTCGTTTCAGACAAGTGCTTCAAATTCGCGAAAGCGGTAAAAAAATAATTCAAGATAGAACCATCTACGAAGATGCTCATATTTTTGCTCCCAACCTTCATGCTATGGGGTTGATGACCAATAGAGATTTTCAAAATTATAGTTCTCTTTTTGACTTAATGGAGGGATTGGTTGCTCCACCTGATGTTCTTATTTATTTGAGAAGTTCAATTCCTAATTTAGTTTCACAAATTCACAAACGCGGACGCGAATATGAGAATTCTATTTCTATTGAATATTTAAATCGCTTGAACGAAAGATACGAAGCTTGGGTTTCTTCCTATAACAAAGGAAAATTAGTAATTATTGAAGTCGACAATATCGATTTTGTTAATAATCCTGAAGATTTAGGAATGATAATTAACAAAATAGATGCGGAATTAAACGGATTGTTTTAGTCCAATAACTATTTCGAAAACCATATTTTATCCATTTTCTTTTTTAAATTAATAGTGACGAGTTCGTTATAGATACTGACCTTAGTTTAAAAATTTGTTTTATTATTTAATACTAACAAATTTTGATTTTAAAACGCTTCGTTTAACTCTCCTGTTTGAAGAAATTAACTTTTAGATTGTTTGTCAATTCCTATAGATATACACCTAATTATCTCTATTTTTTAGCGTTTCTGAATTAACTTAAATGCTCTTTGTACTTTTTATAAACTGATTCCTAAACCATTAATGAAATGGAATATATAAATAATTTTTATAATTATTATTATATATATAAATAAAAATTTATGAGTTAATCATACTAAATTTGTTTTATAATAAAAATTTAAATATTATGAAAAAAACTATTTTATTATTGCTAATAAGTTTTGGGGTTATTAGTTGTGTAACTATTAAACCTGGTGAGGTTGGTTTAAAGCAAAGATTGGGAAAACTATCGGACCAAGTTTATCCTCAAGGTCCCGTTTTTTTTAATCCATTAACTTCAAAAATTGTTCGTACTTCAATTCAAACAAGAAACTTAGAGTTAAGTTTGAATTTGCCTAGCAAAGAAGGATTAAGTATTACCTCACAAATATCTATATTGTATAGATTGGAAAAAAACGAAGTGGTAAAGATTGTAAATAATCTTGGGATGAATTATGAAGGAATAATTGCAAATGTATTTAGATCAGCATCTGCTGATGTATGTTCGCAATACTTTGCGAAAGACATGCATTCTGGAAAAAGATCAGAAATAGAATCTGATATTAGAAAAAAAATGGCTGATAATTTATTAAGTAAAGGAGTTATTATAGAATCCGTTTTAATGAAAAGTATACAGCTTCCCCTTGGTCTTTCTAAATCAATTGAAAATAAATTACAGGCCGAACAAGATGCTATGAGAATGGAGTTCGTTTTACAACAAGAAAAATTTGAAGCAGAAAGAAAAATTATTGCAGCAAAGGGAACTCGAGATGCTCAAAAAATACTTTCTGAGGGTTTAACTATTGAAATTTTAAAATTAAGAAGTATAGATGCTTTCAACGAATTATCAAAGTCTCCGAACACAAAAATAATAGTGACCGATGGTAAAACACCATTTTTAATCAATGAGTAATGAATTTTTGAACTGAAAATTTAGAAGTACATTGACTATTTTGGATATTTTAAGTTGATTTTGATCAATAAAAAAGGTCTAATAATTGTTTCGAAACCATACTTTCATCCATTCTCTTTTTAATATCAAAAAAGAAACTTGCTCGGATAAAATAACCAAATCGGATCCGTCAAGTTTCTTTATTTGATCTTCGGGAACATCAATTATGTAAAGTAAATTGAGGTATTCTGCGAATTTATATTGAATCAATCGGTAGATTTTTTCGTGTAATTCCCCTTTTAATTCCTCCGCTGAAATTGACATTGGAAAATCAATGGGTTCATTGGCCAAATTAAAGTCTTTGTTAATTTGTTCAATTAATTTAAAATATAAATTCTCGTTTGACGCTTCATTCAGAAGTAAATCTGAATTTATGGGTGCAATATATGTTTTTGAACTCATTAAAATTAAACTTTTCGCCCCATTAAATTTTCACCAAAAGTTCTAAGTATTTCCTTTTTATCGTAGTCTATACTAATATTCTGTAAAGTATCAAAAGCTTTGTAAGTAAAATCTTGAATCGCATTTTTAGTCTCCTGAGCAGCCCCAGTAGCAACAAATATTTCTTTTACCGCTTCAATTTTATCGGAACTGTCATTAGGATGAATTGAAAATAAATCAACTAATTTATTCGCTTGATCACTTGATGCAAATTCAAGTGCTTTTAAATATAAATACGTTTTTTTGTTTTCGATAATATCGCCACCCACTTGTTTTCCAAAAGTTTCTGGATTTCCAAAAGCATCTAAATAATCGTCTTGCAATTGAAATGCCAATCCCAAATTCAACCCAAAATCATAAATTAAATTGGCGTTTTCTTGAGAAGTTTCCGCGATAATAGCACCCATTTTCATTGCTGCTGCTACCAATACGGCTGTTTTGTATTGAATCATTTTCAGGTAATCCGGAATTGAAACATCGGTTCGAGTTTCAAAATCTACATCCCATTGTTGGCCTTCACAAACTTCCAAAGCTGTTTTGCTAAATAGTTTTGCTAATTCCCTGAAGATAGCCGGTTCGTATTGTTCAAAATATTGATAGGCTAGAATTAACATGGCATCTCCAGAAAGAATTCCGGTATTGATATCCCACTTTTCATGAACGGTTACATTTCCTCTTCGCAAAGGTGCATCGTCCATAATATCATCATGGATGAGAGAAAAATTGTGGAAAACCTCAACAGCAAGTGCCGCTGGTAATGCTTTTTTATAATCGGCATCAAAAACTTCGGCACTCATTAAGGTTAAAACCGGGCGCATTCTTTTTCCTCCTAATCCTAAAATATAATGAATTGGATCGTAAAGATTTTTAGGCTCTTTAGTCTCATATTGAGATTCTAAATAGTTCGCAATAAATTCTTGATACTGATTTATAGAATGCATTCTTCTTAATTTGTTATTTTTTTAAAAATAGAATTGGCAGTGATTGTTCTATTTGAGCCTTACAAAGAAACTCAAAAAAGTTTGAACTATAAACTTTCTTAAATGTTAAATAATTGTAAATACTAGGAAACTGTTTTGGTATTCAAAGTTTCCGTCGTAAGTTTGCGCCAAATTTAAAATTTTCCCCTATCAAATGAGAGAAAAAATTATGTCTAAAGCCAGCGATTTGTTCATGAAACTTGGTTTCAAGAGCGTGACTATGGATGACATAGCGGGAGAAATGTGCATTTCTAAAAAAACCATCTACAAGTTTTTTAGCAATAAAGAAATCCTGATCGAGGAAATTACTGACATGATTCATACAGAAATTCATGAGATTGTTGATCAAATAGTTGCTGAAAACAACAACGCAATTGAAGAAAACTACAAAATTAGAAGAATGTTCAAGGAAATGTTCAAGGCGGCTGATACTTCACCCGTTTATCAATTAAAAAAACACTACCCTTCGATTTTTGAAAAAGTAATGGCAAGAGAAATGAATGAATGCAACATTTTATTCAAAAATAATATTGAAAAGGGAATTGCTCAAGGTCTTTACAGAAAAGAAATTCCCGTGAAAACATTTGTGAAATTTTACTACAATTTGCTGTTTAGTATTAAGGAGCAAACCATTTCTGAAAAGGAAGGTCAGGAATTAGAATTACAAATATTAGAGTATCACACCAGAGCAATAGCTACAGGAGCAGGAATTGCAGAATTAGAAAAACAATTATTGAACATCGAAAAACAATGAAAAAATTAATTTTAATTAGCGTATTGTCTTTTGCATTTATTGCAAATGCGCAAGAAAAACCAAAAAGCAATTCGTTGAGTTTAGACGAAGCGATTAATTATGCGTTAAGCAATAATTATGAAGCTATTAATTCTCAGAGAGATATTGCTTCTGCAAAAAGTAAAAAATGGGAAACAACAGCTATGGGGCTTCCTCAAATTAATGCTAGTTTAGACTATCAAAACAACTTTGAATTACAGAAATCGCTTATTCCAGCTCAGTTTTTTGGAGGTAATCCAGGTGAATTTGCAGAAGTCGCTTTTGGGACAAAACACAACATGAATGCCAGAACCACTTTAAGTCAGTTGCTATTTGATGGTTCATATATAGTAGCACTACAAGCTTCCAAAACCTATTTGAAATTTTACCAAAATTCAAAAGAAAAAACGGATCAAGAGGTTAAAGAAATGGTAATCAACGCCTATGGAAATGTTTTATTAGCTGAAGAGAGTGTTTTGATTTTAGAAAAAAATAAAGGAATTTTAGAAAAAACATTGTTTGACACCAAAGAAACTTTTAAAAACGGATTAATAGAAGAAGAGAATGTAGAACAACTTCAAATTACACTTTCAACTGTAAATAGTAATTTAAATAACGTAAAGAGACTTAGAGAAATTGCATTAAATATGTTGAAAATTTCTATAGGATTAAATATTGA
This sequence comes from Chitinophaga pinensis, assembly GCA_943324545.2. Lineage (GTDB taxonomy): Bacteria > Bacteroidota > Bacteroidia > Flavobacteriales > Flavobacteriaceae > Flavobacterium. The sequence continues at coordinate 13,168 of CALPMA020000032.1, read as the reverse complement.
CGATGAGTTAAAACTAAAAGACAAACTGGATAATTTAGCGATAAAGAATCTGGATGCGGCATTTTCTCAAGTAGAATTTACCCCTTCTCAAAACATCTATTACCAAATGGCATTGAATTTTCAAGAGCAACGTAATTTGGAATTAAAACTACAAAAAACAAAGGCTTTACCGTCTTTAGCCGCAGTTGTAAATGTAGGTTATAATGCATTTGGGAACCAGTTTCAGTTTTTTACCAGCAATCAAAAATGGTTAAATTATTCCAATATGGGAATTAGTTTGAATGTACCAATATTCAGCAGTTTTGCAAGAAATGCTAAAACTCAACAAGCTAAAATCGCCTTTGAAAAAGCCAAGACGCAACTTACAGAAACAGAACAAAAATTAAAATTACAATATGCAAATGCTAAAAGCGAATATGAATTTAGCATTGAAGCATTTGCAACAGCAAAAACCAACTTAAATTTGGCCGAGCGAATAGAAAAAAAGCAGGGTGTTAAATTTAAAGAAGGATTATCTTCTAGTTTCGACTTTAGTGAGGCGCAACGACAATTGTATTCTGCACAACAAAATTACCTTCAATCGATGGTGAATGTTATCAATAAAAAAGCAAGTTTAGAAAAAGTAATTAATATAAAATAATCAAGAAAAAAACCTTTAAAAATGAAAAAAATAATTTTAATCGCAACCTTTTCCGCATTACTATTCTCTTGTGGAAAGAATGAAGAAAACGCCAATATTGATTCGTTAATTGCTTCAAAAAATTTGGTTTCAATAAAAGCAAAAAGAGTGGAATTGCAAAAGCAATTAACTCAACTAGACGATGCAATAGCAGAATTAGATATTAAAAAAACTGAAGAAGCTTTAGTTTCAGTTGAAACTGTTATAGATACTATTTTCAGTCATTACCTAGAAGTTCAAGGAAATGTAAACACCAAAGAAAACTTAATTATTTACCCTCAATTTGCAGGGATTTTGAATACAGTTAATGTAATTGCAGGACAAAAAGTAACCAAAGGTCAAGTATTAGGAACTATTGACGATGGTGGATTAAGTCAGCAATTGGGGCAATTAGAAAACCAATTGGCTTTAGCAAAAACAACTTTCGAGAGACAAAAGCGTTTGTGGGATCAAAAAATTGGTTCTGAAATCCAATATTTACAGGCGCAAACTAGTATGGTAAGCCAGCAAAAAGCGGTTTCACAAATGAAAGCCCAAATGGCAAAAACAAGAATTATCGCCCCATTTAATGGTGTAATTGATGAGTTAATTGCTGAAAGAGGACAAGTAGTTGGACCTGGACAAGGATTGATGAGAATTGTAAATTTAAATAACATGTTTGTTTCAACAACAGTTCCTGAAAGTTACATTGGAAAATTAAAAGTGGGAACTGAAGTGAGTGTTTATTTAGCTTCTTTAGGTAAATCATTTAATGGTAAAATTCGTCAGGTAGGAAATAACATCAACCCAAATAATAGAAGTTTTGGAATTGAAGTTTCAGTGCCAAATACAGATAATTTATTGCGACCTAACCAAGTGGCAAAACTTAAAATTACCGATTACACTAGTACAAAAGCCGTGGTGGTTCCCTCGAATGTGATTCAAGAAGATGCTGACGGAAACCAATTTGTTTTTGAAATTTCATCAGTGAAAGATAAAACTGGAATTGCAAAAAAGGTGATGGTGAAAGTGGGTAAAACATCTGATAATTTCACCGAAATTTTAAGCGGATTAAAGCCAAAAACATTGGTTGTTGGCGACGGAGTAAAATCAGTTTCAGAAGGAATGAAACTTAATTTCTAATAAAATGAGTCATCAAAAAAAAGAATTTAGCATTTCAAGTTGGGCGGTAGATAACCGAATTACAGTTTATATCCTAACTTTTATTATTGTAGTAATGGGAACGATGGCCTATATCAATATGCCTCGTGAAAATTTCCCTGAAATATTAGAAAATAAAATCTACGTTTCCTCTGTTTTTCCAGGAAACTCATCTGAAGATGTTGAAAAATTGGTTGTTAAACCTCTTGAAGATCAGTTTAAAAATATTTCTGGTGTTACCAAAGTAACGTCGAGTTCGTTTCAAGATTACGGAATCGTAGTGGTTGAATTTGAACAAAATGTATCTATTGAGGAAGCTAAAATCAGAATTAAAGACAAAACGGATATGGCAAAAGCCGATACCGATTGGCCGAATCTAGACAACGGAAGCAAGGTAGAGCCTAGTATTTTTAATATTAATATTTCGGAAGAAGTTCCGATTTTAAATATTAATTTGAAAGGGAATTATACCACACAACAACTAAAAAAATACGGCGAATACTTAAAGGACGAGATTGAAAATGTACCTGAAGTAAAAAAAGTAGACATCCTAGGTGTGGATGATAAAGAGGTTGAAATTGCAATTGATGTGTTCAAAATGAACGCAGCGAAAGTTAGTTTCGACGACATTCAAAATGCAGTGAAATATGAAAATATGACCCTTTCTGGAGGAAATCTTATTTCTCAAGGATCACGAAATAACATTCGAATTGTGGGTGAAATCAAAAACCCCAAAGATCTTGAAAACGTAGTGGTGAAATCTTATGGCGGAACCGTTTACCTTAAAGACATTGCGGCTATCAATTTCAAAGAAAAAGAAAAAACAACTTACGCTCGAGAAAGCGGTCAAGAAGTGGTAATGTTAAATGTGAAAAAGCGTTCCGGTCAAAATATGATTTCGGCTTTAGATCAAGTGAAAGAAATTGTAGCTAAAGCTCAAGAAAATGTATTGCCAAAAAATTTAAGTGTTAAAATGACCAACGACCAATCTAGCAAAGTAGAACACCAAGTAAGCGAATTGTCAAACCACATTATTTTCGGAATTATCCTAGTAATGATTGTGTTGATGTTTACCATGGGATTGAGAAATTCACTATTTGTAGGAGCTGCAATTCCGCTTTCCATGTTGATGGCCTTTGCTATTTTATCGGCTTTTGGATATACTTTGAACACTATGGTTTTATTTGGATTGGTAATGGGATTAGGATTACTAGTTGATGATGGAATTGTGGTAGTGGATAACGTTTTTGCCAACATGAAAAAAGGTTTAGGGCGAATTGAAGCTTCAAAAATTGGTATTGGCGAAATCGCTTGGCCAGTAATTTCATCAACAGCAACCACTTTAGCGGCCTTTATTCCATTGGCTTTATGGCCTGGAACGGTAGGTAAATTCATGGTTTATTTCCCTATTACTTTATCTTGTGTGTTAGGCGCTTCGTTATTTGTAGCGATGGTAATTAATGCTGCTATGACTGGTGGATTTATGGATATTGAAGATAGAAATATCTCTAAAAAAGCGTTGAAAAAATACACCATTATTTTTATCGTTTCTGGATTGTTATTTGTAATTCCTGGAAATATTTCCAATACCGTTTGGATGAAAGCCATAGGTCATTTAATCATAATTGCTTTGGTGTTGATGTGGGCTTATCATTTGTATATTTTCAAATGGACTCAGGATTTCCAACACAGTTTCTTCCCTGGATTAGAGAAAAAATACCAAGTTTTCCTTGGTAAAATACTAACTGGGAAAAAATCTCTAATTGCTTTAGTTGGAATAATCACATTGTTAATTTTCTCCGTAGTTTTGTTAGGAGTATTCCCTAGGAATGTATTATTTTTCCCAAAAAACATTCCAAATCAAGCGATAGTTTATATTGAATATCCTCAAGGAACAGAAATTGAAAAAACCAATAAAGCCAATTTATTTGTTGAAAAACAAGTGATTGCCATTTTAGCAAAATACGTTGAAAATGACGAAAATTATTTGGCTGAAAGTATCGTTTCACAAGTTGGTAAAGGCGCAGGAAATCCAAATGTAGATTCTGGAAATCAATCCGAAACGCCTTATAAAGGAAAAGTGACCGTTAATTTTACGGAATATAAATTCAGAAAAGACGTAAATACAAGTGACATTTTAGAGGAAATTCGTTCAAAAGTAAAAGCGATTGCCGGAGCAAAAATTATCGTGGAGAAAGATTCCAACGGACCGCCTTCAGGTTACCCTATCAGTTTACAATTGTCGGGAACTAATTACGATGAAATGTTGATTGAGGCCAATAAAGTAATTGCATTCATCAATTCGAAAAACATTGAAGGAATCGAAAAGTTAAATATCGATGTGAACAAAGAAAGTCCTGAGATGGAAGTAAATGTTGATCGTGTTAGCATTGGAAGTTTAGGAGCAACCACAGGTCAACTTGGATTTACAATGAGAAGAGCCATTTACGGACAAGAAATTTCAACTTATAAAGAAGGAAAGGACGATTACAATATTGTGATGCGTTTACAGGAAGACCAGCGTAAAAATGAAAGTGTATTGTTCAATCAGCCGGTGACTTTTAGAAATCAAAACAACGGGCAAATTGTTCAAGTACCAATTTCTTCTTTGGCAACAACAGAGAAAAAATTCACTTTCAACCAAATAAAACGTAAAAATTCAAAACGAATTATGACGATTTATTCTAATGTTATTACCGGTTATAATGGCGACGGAATTACCAAACAAATTGAGGCTGCATTAAAAGGAGCCAATTACAAAATGGCTGGCGACATTACCTATTCGTTTTCTGGAGAACAAGAACAACAGAAAAAGGATTCAGGATTTCTATTTGGCGCCCTTCTTTTAGCATTGGCAAGTATCACAATTATTATTGTGTTGCAATTTAATTCCTTATCGAAAACCGCAATTATCATGTTCACCGTTTTACTAAGTTTCAGTGGTGTTTTCTACGGATATGTATTTGCAGGAATGGATTTCGTGATTCTAATGACTATGATGGGAATTATTGCGCTTTCCGGAATTGTGGTGAAAAACGGAATAGTATTAATGGATTTCTTTGTGTTATTGATGGACGAAAAAGTGATTGAAAACAAGCAAACTTCGCATGATGATTTAACCATTGCTGAAATTAAAGATGTAATTATCCAATCAGGGAAATCGCGTTTAAGACCAGTATTGTTAACGGCATTGACGGCAATTTTAGGATTAATTCCATTGGCAATCGGTTTGAATTTTGACTTCTTCTCTTTGGTAACTAATTTGAATCCACACATTTATGTTGGAGGAGATAACGTAGTTTTCTGGGGACCATTGGCATGGACCATTATCTTCGGATTGACCTATGCTACGGTATTAACTTTAGTGATGGTTCCAGTGATGTTCTACTTAGTTAAACGAACTAAGTATTGGTTGCGCGACAGAAGAATAGCAAACGAAAATTAAATATAAATGGATCAAATCCCTGTTGAAAAACGGGGATTTTTTTTGGATTTTTAGCCCGGATAGAAGGGAAAATCCCGAGCTTTTTAGCGAGGATTTGGAAGGATAGCCGGAATAGCTCCTAATAAAAAGTCAAAAGATTTCGAATACAGAAAATATAATTGTTAATTTGTGTCATCAAATTTAGTAACGCATGTTGAAAAACAAACTCCCATTTATTTTTATTTTATTGGCGCTAACCGTTATTGGTTGCGCTAAACGCGGATCGATTTCTGGCGGTTTAAAAGATACTATTGCCCCAATTTTGAAAGCGAGTTTTCCAAAAAATTTAAGCGTGAATTTTAAAGGAAAGGAAATAAATTTGACGTTTGACGAATATGTAAAATTGAAAAATCTAAACAAACAGCTGATTGTTTCGCCTCCTATGAAATACAATCCTGAGGTTTCTCCAATGAATCCGAGCAAAATAATAAATATCAAAATTAAAGATACCTTACAAGAAAATACGACTTATAGTTTCAATTTTGGACAGAGTATTGAAGACAATAATGAGGGGAATCCTTACAACCAATTCAAGTATATTTTTTCTACAGGCAGCTACATCGATTCGTTAAAAGTGAGCGGTACCATTAAAGATGCGTTGAATAAAAAAGAAGACTCATTTGTTTCGGTAATGTTGTATGAGGTGAATAATAAAATCACAGATTCGGTGGTTTATAAAACAGTTCCAAGGTATATTACCAATACGCTAGACAGTTTGAAAACGTTTACTATTGAGAATATAAAAGCGGGAAAATACCTTTTGGTGGCAATGAAAGACGCCAATAGCAACAACAAATTCAATCCTAAAGAAGATAAAATTGGGTTCAGAAAACAGTTGGTTACCATTCCAAATGACAGCCTATTTGAATTGAAGTTATTCAGGGAAGAATTGGCTTTCAAAACGGTAAAGCCGGCTCAAACAACCGGAAATAAATTGCTATTGGGTTATGAGGGAAATCCGAAAAACCTGAAAGTGGCACTTAAAAAAGGGAGTCAAATTATTCCAACAATTGTAACCCAATTTCCTGCTAAAGATTCTGTTCAAGTTTGGTACAAACCAATAAAAGCCGATTCATTAAGTTTGACTGTTGCTAATGGAAATTATAATAAATCATATACTTTCAAGAAAGCGGAACAGAAGAAAGACTCCTTAAGTTTTTCTCCAAAAACGAGCTTGGGTTTGTCGAAATTAGACCAATTTACTATTTATTCCTCGCGCCCTTTAGTGAAATTTGACGAATCTAAAATTAAGGTTTATGATAAAGATTCCTTGAAAGTAAAGTTCACCACAAGTTATGATAGTTACACTCAAGAATTAAAATTTGATTTCCCAAAAGAACCCTTGCAAACGTATAAATTTGAATTACTTCCTGGTGCATTAACCGATTATATTGATCAGAAAAACGACACGTTATCCTATAAGGTAAATACAAGAAATTCGACCGATTACGGGAACTTACGAGTGAATTTATCCAATGTGAAACAGTTTCCGGTTATCGTGCAATTGACGAATGAAAAAGGAGATGTTATCGCCTCTGAATATTCTGACAAAGCCACTTCGATCGATTTTATGTTTTTAGAACCCTCAAAATATACGCTGCGCGTGATTTATGATGCCAATAAAAATAAGGAATGGGATTCAGGAAATTTCTTAGAAAGACGACAGCCCGAAGTAGTGGTTTATTTCCCTAAAGAAATTGATGTTCGCAGCAATTGGGATGTCGATCAAACTTTTGATTTAAATCAATAATTACGCCTTTTTTTAGATTGGGTAAATCCTTCCTTTATCTTCAGGGTGGGTAAATTTTCAATAATTTGTAAACGTTTAATAAAGAAACACATACGTTAACTAAGTTTATTGTTTTTTTGTAACAATTGTTAAATATATTAGAACATTTAGTTAGATTTGTGATTGAATTAAAACGCTATTATCACAATTTACCTAAATATTTTTTTATGAGTTTAAAAAGACTTCTTGTATTACTGTTTTTAGTATTATATCCCAAAACCTATAGCCAACTGGCGTCAGGATGTGCTACTGCACTTCCTTTTTCTGCTGGATCTTCAAGTACTGGTATATCATTTCCTAACACAACCAATGTTCCACTTACAACCAGTTATTCTTGCTTAGGTTCTCAACCTAATGCAGCTTGGTACTATTTACAAATAAGTCAATCGGGTAGTTTAACATTAACAATTAGACAATTTAATAATGCAGGAAATCCAATAGATGTCGATTTTATCGCTTGGGGACCTTTTGCAACTCCAACTTGTGGTGTATCAAATTTAAATAGCAATACTCAAGTGGGCTGTAGCTATTCTGCAAATGTAACTGAAACCTTTACCATTCCAAATGCTATTACGGGGCAGTATTATATGGTTATGACGACTAATTTTGCAAACCAACCTGGTACTATTTCATTAACGCAAACTGGAGGAACTGGCGCAACCAATTCTGATATAATTTGTCCATTAACAGTAGCTGGAGGTGGCGTTTCTGACTGTCGTGATAATATATTAACTGCAAATTATATCAATTCTGCACAAACTGGAACCACTTTTTCATGGACCTTTAATGGAGGAAATATCAACGCAACCTCCGGACCTAATTTTGTAGCATCACCAAGATCCAATAATAGCACTGTTAATACTTTAGCCAATGGTGCTGGAAATTATTGTGTTACTGCCCGAAGTCCCGGCTGTAGTGCTACACAAAGTGCTGTTTGTACAACCATAAATCGGGGTGTGCCTGTACCATTTAATCCTCCAATTAATATTACTGCTTGTAATAATTCAACTTTTGATTTAACTCAAAACACAAGTATATTGCTTCAGGGTATACCTGGAGGTGCTTCAAATTATGAGGTGAGATATAATGTTAATGCTAATAATGCGCTCACCAATACTTCTCCAATTCCAATTTTTAGAGCATCTGCTTTCACCGGAACAGAAGGACAAATAATATATGCCACTGTAATGGATAATTCTGACAGATATTGCATTGCTGTAGCACAATTTACCTTAAATTTTGTTTCTTGTGCATTTGCCACAACTAATACAGGTCCTAAATGTGCTGGAGGCACATTCAACTTAAGCGCTTCAGACCCTGGTGTTGGTCCTGTGACTTATTCTTGGACGGGACCCAATGGATTTACCGCAACTGGTGCTAATGTCAATAATATACCTACCCCAACAGGAACTCCACCGTTTAACTACGTATGTACCGCTACACCTTCTACATCTGGTGTTACTCCTCTTACTTCAACAACAGTTTTGACGGTTAACCCTATCCCTGTTGCAACTGCAACACCCGTTTTAAATTCAATTTGTTCAGGAACTACAACTGATATTCCTTTGGTAAGTAATGTGAACGGTACTACTTTTGCTTGGACATCTGTAAGTATTAATGCCACAGGAGCATCAAATGGAACCGGAAGTAATATTGCGCAACAATTATCTGCATCTGGAAATTCAGTTGGTACCGTAGATTATACGATCACACCCTCTGCTAATGGTTGCACAGGAACTCCTATACATTCAATAATTACTGTTTATCCAACTGCACAAGTAAATCAACCAATTACTCAAGTAGTATGTAATGGCAGTACTACTTCAGCAGTTGCATTTACTACGAATAACACTGGTGAAACCACTACTTATAGTTGGGTGAATTCTGATCCGTCAATTGGATTAACAGCTTTAGGCACTGGAGATATTGCAACATTTACTGCAATAAATACCGGAACAGCTCCAGTAATTGCAACAATAACTGTTACCCCAACCTATACTAATGGAACCGTTTCTTGCACTGGGCCTACAAAGACTTTTACAATAACTGTTAATCCATCGTCTCAAGTAAATCAACCAATTGATCAAGTAGTCTGTAATGCAGGTACTACCACAGCAGTTGCATTTACAACGAATAACACTGGAGGATTTACTACTTATAGTTGGACAAATTCTGTCCCATCTATTGGATTAGCAGCCTCAGGGACAGGAGATATCGCTGGATTTACTGCAATAAATACCGGAACAGCTCCAATAATTGCAATAATAATAATTAGACCAACTTATACTAATGGAACCGTTTCCTGTGCAGGTCCTTTTAGGATTTTTACAATTACTGTTAATCCATGTGTTCCTCCAACTTGCGGAGAAAATTATGTAGATGCAGGAGGATTAACTGGAAATTATCCTAATAGAGTAACAGCTACAAATGGCGGGACATCGGTAATTACCCCCATAAACGTTGGAGATGCGGTTACAGTAACTTTTACTTCCTTTGTAACAGCAGAATCTACTGATAGATTAAGAGTTTATAATGGTAATGGTACTTCCGGAACCCTTTTAGGAACTTTTTCGGGAACACTTACAGGGGCAAATTTACCCGGACCATTTACCTCTTCAGATCCTAGCGGTGCATTAACATTCGTATTTACTTCGGATGGCTCATTAAATGCTGCAGGTTGGTTGGCTGACATTACCTGTGCGCCTATCCCAACATGTACAAGTCCAAGCAGCTTAACAAACTCATTAACTACTACTAATTCAGCGTCAATTGGTTGGATACAGCCCGCAAATCCTGACTTGAGTACAGCAAATGCTTGGCAATATATTGCCTTGCCTTGTGGTTCAACGGCTCCAACCGCTACTTCTACTGGATGGCAAGCTGCACCAACTAATCCTTTTGTGGTGAGTGGATTAACGGCAGGAACTTGTTATGATATTTATGTAAGGGCTGTCTGTTCTACTACAGATGTAAGTGCTTGGTCCTTCCGCCCGGTTTCATTTTCAACATTCCCTAGTTGCGGTGACTCATTTTTTGATCCAGGGGGAGCATCAAACTATGCTAACAATATTACTGCAGCTTCAGGAACAACTACTATTTGCCCTTCAATAACCGGACAAGTAGTAACCGTTACTTTTAACACATTCGCAACAGAAAGCGGGCGTGATCTTCTAAGAGTTTATGATGGCGACACTTCGGCTGGGACACTACTAGGAACTTTTTCGGGAACAGCTATTCCCGGGCCATTTACCGCTGCATCTACTACAGGCTGTTTAACCTTTGTGTTTACTTCCGATACTAGTTTGGCCAATTCAGGTTGGGATGCAAGTGTCACTTGTGGGCCTCGTCCGCCATGTGCCAAACCAACTACTTTAACGGCTACAGCAATAACTCAATCCACGGCTTTATTAGGATGGGCACAACCCGCCAATCCAGATGGCAGTAATGCAACGGCATGGCAGGTTAGTGCTGTTCCTTGTGGATCTGGAGTGCCTGCAACAGGTTCTTCAAGTTGGGTGAATGCCAATTCGAATCCGTTTTATATTACAGGTTTGGCTTCTACAACTTGTTATGAATATTATGTAAGAGCAGTTTGTTCAACTACAGAATCAAGTTTAATAACTGGTCCATTTATTTTCAATACTTTAATCTCAAATGACGAGTGTACTGGCGCTATTGAAATTCCAGTAAATCAAAATACCAATTGTTTACAAACAGTTCAAGGGAGTTTGGCTTTTGCAACAGGTTCTACCAATGCCAGCTCGTGTGATGGAACATTAGATGACGATGATGTGTGGTTTAGTTTTACCGCTACCGCTACAAGTCACTATATTTCACTTTTAGGGGTTAATTATTCAGCAAGCCCTGGATTGAAATATTCATTATTTACCGGCTCATGTGGAGCTTTAACTCAATTAGGAGGATGTACAACAAATAGCACATTACCTCCAAACCCTTCTCTTAATGCTTTAACTATTGGAGCTACATATTATATAAGAGTATATTCATCGGGAACTACTCCTGTAACCACTACTTTTGAAATTTGTATTGGAACAAATGCTGGAACCTGTGCTACGGCATTACCCCTTTGTGCAATTGCTCCAATAATTATTCCTAATAATGTAGGAGTTCCGACTTTACCTAACCCAATTAGTCCATACTCATCGACGAGTACAACAGTAGGTTGTTTAGGTTCCGCTCCATCGCCTACCTTTTATTATTTTCAATTCCCTTTAAGCGGGAATTATAATTTCTTATTAGAACAAAATACAAGTAATACTTTCGCTGCAGGAACAGGTATTGATGTCGATTTTGTAGCTTGGGGGCCTTATAATTCAAATGCAGAGGCTTGCGCAAGTATTTCTACTGCAAATGCTCCCGGAACTGGAGTTTCATGTAGTTTTTCAGCTGCAGCCACAGAAAATTTTAGAGTTAACAATGCTATTGCGGGACAAGTGTATGTGATTATGATCACAAACTATGATGGAAGAAAAGGATTCGTACGAATTACTCAAACTTCTGGGCCTGTCCCAATAGAATGTTGTCCATTTGGAAATTTCTCCTATTCCAAAAATTTCTATTGTCAAAACGAAGGGAACCCGAGTCCAAGTTTCGTGAATAATTCAGTTGCCGGAACTTTTTCTGCTGTACCTGCTACAGGACTTTCAATAAATCCTGTTACCGGATTAATAAATCTTGCAACTAGCACACCAGGAACTTATATAGTTCATAATGTTATTGGAGCTACTGGAACATGTCCATCAGATGATAATTCTTGGTCAATAACCATTGCTGCACCACTATCAGGTGCTGCCATTAACTATAGTTCATCCTCTTTTTGTGTATTAAATACAACCGTTCAAAATATTACTCAGAATGGAACTCCTGGAGGAGTCTACACTGTGGCTCCAGCTGTTGGATTATCTTTAAACACAACAACAGGGTCATTCAATCCTAGTACAAGCATACTTGGAACTTATTTAGTAAGTTACAACTTGCCACAATCGGGAGGGTGTCCAGGAGCTATAAGTTCTACTACTGTTAGTATTGTTTTACCGGTACCTACGTTTAATCCGGCACCACCAATTTGTGTAGGAGGAACTTCTGCTCCACTGCCTACCACTTCTTTAAACGGAATTTCGGGAACATGGTCGCCAGCAATTAATAATTCGGCTACAACAACCTATACATTTACACCAAATGCAGGTCAATGTGGAACTACAACTACAATGACTATAGAAGTTGGACCTGTTTCGCCAGGATTTACTCAAATCGCTCCTATATGTACAGGTGCAACTTTGGCAGCCCTACCAACAACATCTTTAAATGGAGTAACAGGAACCTGGTCACCGGCCTTAAGTAACACCACCACCACTACCTATACTTTTACTCCAGGGGCAGGTTTTTGTTCTACTAATACAACTATGACTATAACGGTTAATCCAATAAGTATAACACCAACCTTTTCAGTCACTGCGCCGATTTGTTATCGCGATACCTCATCGGTGTTGCCACTTCCGACTACCTCTTCAAATGGAATAACCGGTACTTGGTCGCCGGCCTTAAACAATCTTGCTACTACCACTTATACATTTACTCCTGCACCAGGACAATGCGCATTTACAGCAACTAAAACAATTACTGTTATTCCTGCATTTGCAGTAACGGTAAATTCCCCAACTGTTTGTTCAGGGACTATTGCAACTGTAACCGCTACCCCATCAGTAGCCGGGACTTATACTTATAATTGGACAGTTCCACCAGGGGCAACTAATCCCGGGAATGTAGCCTCATTTAATGCTACTGTTTCTGGAGTATATACAGTGGTATTAACTCAACTTGGATGTTCTTCAACACGAGCAGCTGGAAATGTTACAATAGCAACCATTCAAACTCCAACATTTGCTGCAATTCCGACTATATGCCATAATAGTGTAGCGCCAGTTTTACCTACAAGTTCGACTAATAGCACACCTATAACAGGTACATGGAATGCTGCAATAAATACAGCCAATTTAGGTTCTACGACTTATACCTTTACTCCAGCTCCAAATCAATGTGCAACTTCAACTACTAT